>VGXD01000318.1 GCA_016873525.1 Nitrospira sp.
CCGCTGATGCCCTTCAGGTTGTGCGCGGCCCGTTCCATGCCCCGTTCGTCGCCCTTGTCGATGGCGTGTTGCAGCGCGTTCAAACGCTGTGGCGCGTCTTGCAAGAACTGCGCGATGAGATCGTCGAGGAAACCCGGCTCGTCGCTTCCGATCTCGCGTAGGGCGGCGAGAATTTCCGAGTCTATCGGGTCGTCGGTCTCGACGGGAGGGGGAGGCAGGGGCGGGGCGGCTGGCGGCGCGGGACGTGGTTCCCGATGCTTGTCCCGGCGCGTCGTCGGCAGCCACCGCATGAGGACCGCTTCAAGCGCTTCGATTCCGACCGGCTTGGACACATAGTCGTCCATGCCCGCCGCCAGGCACTTGTCCCGATCTTCCGACAGCGCATTGGCCGTGACGGCAATGACGATGGTGTGCCGTGCCGTGCCCTCGCGCTGACGGATGCGTCGCGTCGCTTCGTACCCGTCCATTTCCGGCATCTGACAATCCATGAGAATCGCGGCGTAGGGAATGTGGTCCGAGACCTCGACGGCCTCAAGCCCATTGGTGACGATGTCCGCCATGCACCCCAGTTTTTCCAGCATGCGCGCCATCACTTTTTGATTCACGGTATTGTCGTCGGCGACGAGCGTGCGGATGTGGGGGGCGGTGTCTTTGAGGCTTTGGCCTGTCACCAGCGGGGGTGTGCCGGCTGTCGGCGAAAAGTCCCCTGCCGGCAGGGCTATCACGGTCTCCAGGCACGTATGCAATTGAGTCTGACGTAGGGGCTTGGTCAGGCAGGCCGCAATGCCCGCTTGCTTGGCCTTAGCCGCATCGCCACGATGTCCGTAGGGGGTCAGCAACACCAGCCGGAGGTTCACCAGGGCAGGGTCTGCCTTGACCGCGTGGGCCAAGGCCAGCCCGTCCATATCCGGCCTGCGCGGGTTCATGATCACGACGTCGCAGGGGTGACCTTCTGCGGTTGCGGCACGAAGCTGTTCCAGGGCCTGCGGTCCGCCGGCTATGCCCACACTCTGTACGCCCCAGCTCCGGAGGGTCTGTTCCAGGACGCGCCTGTGCGTTGCGTTGTCATCCACGATATAGGCTCGCAACCCCTGCAACTGAGGAGAAGGACTTGGCGTTGCTGGGGAGGCGATGGCTTGTTTGTCGAACAAGACGGTGAACCAGAAGGTGCTGCCTTGGCCTGGTGCGCTCTCGACGCCGATCGTGCCTCCCATCAACTCGGTGAGCTGTTTGCAGATCGCGAGTCCCAGGCCGGTTCCGCCGTACTTGCGTGTGGTCGAGCTGTCTTCCTGGGTGAATGCGTGAAACAGATGGGCGTGGCCTTCCGGCGTGATGCCGATGCCCGTGTCTGACACCTCGAAGCGGACCAGGAGGGTCCGTTCGGATTCCTCAACTGGGGCAACGTTGACGAGGACCTCGCCCTGTTCGGTAAACTTCACCGCGTTGCCGACTAGGTTGGTGAGGATTTGACGGAGGCGGCTGGGGTCGCCGTGCAGGGTGGTGGGGATCGAGGAAGGAATGAGGCAGGCGAGTTCCAATCCTTTTCGCTGGGCCTGTTCGGCCAGCAGATCGAGCACATCTTCCACCGTTGTCCGCAGATCGAAGTCGATGTGCTCCAGCATGATTTTGCCGGCCTCGATTTTCGAGAAGTCCAGCACGTCATTAATAATGGCCAGCAGGGCCTCGCCGGAGTGACGGATCGATTCGGCATAGTCGCGCTGCTCCGGCGCCAACTCCGTTTCGAGCAGGAGGCCGGTCATGCCGATTACCCCGTTCATCGGCGTACGGATCTCATGGCTCATCGTGGCCAAAAAATCCGATTTGATTCGAGCGGCTTGCAAGGCCTGGTCACGGGCCTCAGCCAACTCCCGGTTTTTTTCCGACAAGACCCGGGCCGCCTGCGTAATGCCCCCCAAGGCTTGCGTGCGTTCGTCGAACTGGCCGATCTGGCTGCCGATGGCGGAGAACATCTGGATCAGATCGTCGTCCGGCCGTTGGACCTGGTGGCTGAAAAGTTCCACGACTCCGATCACGTCGCTGTTGAGCCGGATTGGAAATCCGCAGGCCCCATGCAGCCCGTCCTGGGACGCTGCGGAGGCCCGTGGCAACTGGTCGTGCTGGATGAAGTCGGAGAGCCAGACGGGTTCTTTGCCGGACCAGATGCGGCCGGGCAGTCCGACGCCGGGGGGGGAAGGAGATCTGCCGGCTGAGAGCGGTGAAGGTTGTTGGGCTGGTGTGCGTTGAGTGCCAGAGCTCGAGGCAGCGTAGCGTGGTGGTGTCTTGATCCACGGTCCAGAGGATGCCCATATC
>VGXD01000319.1 GCA_016873525.1 Nitrospira sp.
TCCCTCGCAGGAGCAGCCCTTGTCAGGCCTGGCCCCTCACGGCCTGTCGTCTGACGTCGCGGAACAGCCCCTGCCGGAGCCGGAAGAGAAGCCCTTCCTCTGCCGCAAGCCGGTCCGGCTGACGATCTACACCGGCTTTGCTCTCCTCTTCATCGCCATGCTGGCCTGGCGATTCGTGCCGGGTTTGCTGGACCCCACCTTCGAGAAACATATCCAGAGCAAGCAGGTGATGGTCGGCATGACGAAGGAGCAGGTACTGAAAGCCTGGGGCTCTCCCTACACCATCAATGTCAGCCACACGAAGGACGGGATCAGGCGAGAGGAATGGATCTACGAAGACTGGAAGGACGCCTCCACGGTCAAGCACCGCTATCTCTACTTCGAAGAAAACACCCTCCTGGGCGGTTGGTCCTATCAGTAGCCGGCCCTAACCGTCCCGACACTCTCTTTCCGCACAGCCATTGTCATGGCGCTCCGTTGGATTCAGGGTGGCCGGAGGAGCCGCGCATCTGCCGGTCGAGTTCGTCGAAGAAGGCGCGGATGTTGCGCGCATTCTGGCCGAAGTCTCCCTTGCCGATCCGCGAGGCGGAACGAACCTGTACGACCACCTCACCGTTCTGGGCTTCCACGCGAATCAGCACGTCGTCCGCAAAACGAAACAGCCTGGTCCTCGCTTCCGCACGAATCTCTCCCTTCTCCGGCTGATACGCGACGAGCGCCCAGCGAGGCAGACGATTCACCGCATGCAGCGCCGCATCGAAGGCCCGCTCTGTCGTGGCCTGATAGAAACGCGGCGTGACATCCGGATACTCCGGCGTTTTGCCGGTCTCGACAACGTTGAGCAGCGGCCAGGGAGCCAGGAACAGGAAGGCGGCAGCGGCCAGGAAGAGCACGGCGACGGTGACAGCGATCATCCGTACAGACACAGCCTCATCTCCGTGAAGGGCTCGACGACGTCCCTCGGCGACACATTGATTTCTGATCCTCTGGTCCGTACACTGAGCGCGCCGACGGGACGCCGACCATGACAGAAAGCCGATCGGCCGAGGACCAGGCTCAGGGAGTTTCGGTGATTGTCGCGCGACGTTCCTGGCCTGCCCCGCCGGAGACGGTCAGGACCCGCTTCCACTCCCGCACCTGATACGTGGCCCAGGCCTTGGGCTGGCCCTTGTAAAAGGCCTCGGGATCTTCGCCGCTGGCGCTGAGATACGTGGGTTCCATAAACCCTTCGTCCAGGACATAGTCCAGCAAGCAGTCGGTGGTAAAGCCCTTGCCGCGCAGCGCGACTTCGGCCAGGAAATTCAGGATGGCTTCGGGTTCTTGGATGGTGATCGGATTCATGACGCGTGCCGCGATTGTAATGGCCGGTCCGGCGGTAAAGCAAGCTTCACCGCCCGGCATCGCTGCGAGGAGCGACGAGGAGTCTGCATGAACAAGCTCTCGACCGACCGGTTCCGAAAACGGCTGCTCAGCCTGATGGACGACAAGCATCACTGGGCCTGGCCGCACTTCACCGGAAGCCGGGTCACCAAAGACCAACTCCAGATCCATTTTCGCCAGGAGTACGCCGTCTACGTCCGCGACTTTCCGGTCCTCCTGGCGCGGATCCACGGCGCCAATCCGCCCCAAGACGTGCGCCGCGTCCTGGCCGAAAACATCTACGAAGAAGACACCGGAAAGCTCTCGCTCGGCCGGCCGCACCCCGAACTGTTCCTGGCCATGATGAAGGGCCTGGGCTACGATGAGAAAGAGTTTCACGAGGTGACGCTGCTGCCGGCCGGCAAGGCCTACCGCCGCTGGCTGGATCGGATCACCTGGGAGCAAGACTGGCTGGTGGGAGCGGCGGTGCTGACGATCTTCGTCGAGGGCAGCCTCAACGATCGCCGGGAAATCCTCCACCCCTCCGCCCCCAAGACCCCGGCCGAAATCGAGGCCCATATTTTGAAACATCCCCTGGTCCGACACCAGGGCCTCCCCCCCACGTGCATGGACCTGGTCCGCGCCCATCAACTGGTGGAAGCGGGACACAGGCATGACGCCTACAACCTCGTCTGCGCCCATGCGGTCACGGCGGCCCAACAGATGGCCGTGCTGGGCGGGTTGACCCAGGCGCTGAAACTCTGGCGCGCCTATCGGGACAACGTCGCCACGGCCTGCGGGCTGAAGCCGCCTCGATCGTGACCCTCCGCGCAATCATCACCGCGTTCTTGCTGGCCCTCGAAGCTTGCCAGCCGCTCCCCCCTTTCTCCCTGACCGAAGACAACCGCATGATTCTGATTCCGGCCGGCGCCT
>VGXD01000320.1 GCA_016873525.1 Nitrospira sp.
TCAGCCGGCAGCGCTCAGCTTTTCGTGTGTTCTCTGTGCGGTGTAGCTGAACGCGGACGGCTGATCGCGGAGTGCTTTTTTGAAGGAGGGCGAGGTGGCGGCACGAGTAATCGACGGGAAGGCGCTGGCGCTGACGATTCGCGAGGGGATTGCCAAGGACTCGGCCGAACTGCATGCCCGAACGGGGGTGAAGCCGGGGCTGGCGGTGATTTTGGTCGGCGAAGACCCGGCGTCCAAACTCTATGTCAAAAACAAGCAAAAAGCCTGCGATGCCGCCGGCATCTATGTCGATGAGCACAAGCTGCCGGCCAGTACGACGCAGGACGAGTTGCTGGCCCTGATCAAACGGGTGAATGCGAATCCCCTGGTCCACGGCATCCTGGTCCAACTGCCCCTGCCCAAGCAGATCGACAGCAAAGTGATCTTGGATGCGGTGTCGCCGCTCAAGGACGCGGACGGATTTCATCCTTACAACATGGGACGGTTGGTGGAGGGCATGGCATTGTTCACGCCCTGCACGCCCAAGGGCGTCATCAAGATGATCGAGTCCACCGGGGTGGCGATCGAGGGCAAGCGGGCGGTGGTGGTGGGGCGGAGCAACATCGTGGGCAAGCCCGCCGCGCTGCTCCTCCTGCATCGCAACGCCACGGTCACGGTCTGCCATTCCAAGACCAAGGACCTGCCGGCGGTCTGCCGTGAGGCGGAGATCTTGGTGGTCGCCATCGGCAAGGCCAGGTTCGTGACCGCCGATATGGTGCGGGAAGGCGCTGTGGTGATCGACGTGGGAGTGAACCGGCTGGAGGACGGCACCTTCGTCGGCGACGTGGACTTCGGGCCGGTCAGCCAAAAGGCCGGTTGGATTTCGCCGGTGCCGGGCGGCGTGGGGCCCATGACGATCGCGATGCTGCTGGACAACACGGTGGAATCGGCCAAACGTACGGCGGGGTTGCAATCGAGATGAGCGGACCGAGGCGATTCAAAGACGTCTTGAGCCAGGGGGGCTTTGCCGTCACGGTGGAGTACAACCCGCCCAAGGGCACCAACGTGTCGGCGCTGGTGGACAGCGCCAAGGGTCTGGTGGGGCGCGTGCATGGCGTCAACGTGACCGACAACACGGCGGCCGTGATGCGGGCCAGCTCGCTCTCGATCTGCCGGCTCCTCTACGAAATGGGGCATGACCCCGTCATGCAGATGACCTGTCGGGATCGCAACCGTCTGGGCATGCAGTCGGACCTGCTCGGGGCGCATATTCTGGGCATCCGGAACATCCTCTGCCTGACCGGCGACTACCCGACCGTGGGAGACCACAAGGATGCCAAGCCGGTGTACGACTTGGATTCCGTGCAGATCATGCAGATGGTCCAGGGGCTCAACAGGGGCCATGACCTGGCCGGCAACAAGCTGGACGGGGCGACCGATTATCTGATCGGCGCGGCGGTGACGCCTGAGGCCGATCCCCTCGGGCCGATGCTGGCGAAGTTCGAAACGAAGGTAAAGGCCGGGACGCAGTTCTTTCAGACCCAGGCCATCTACCACCCGGAACAGTTCGGCTCCTTCATGCAGGCGGTGCGGAAGTTCAAGGTGAAGGTGCTGGCCGGCATCCTCTTGCTCCGCTCCGCCAAGATGGCCGAGTTCATGAACGCGAACATTCCCGGCGTGTCGGTGCCGGAGGAGATGATCAAGGAACTGCGGGAGGCGGGCGACAAACGCGCGCTGGACGTCGGGGTGGAGATCGCGGTCCGCACGATCAAGACTCTGCGGCCCCACTGCGACGGGGTCCATATCATGGCGATCAAGGCGATCGATCGCCTGCCGGAGATTTTAACCAAGGCGGAGCTGGGGTAGGCCGGCTGAAACGTGTCTCGTGCTCGCGCAACGCGCGGTCTCGGAAGGCCCTCGTTGGACGCGCACAGCAAGAGCGTCCCAGCCGACCTTGGAGGTGAGGCGAGGTGAGGACGATGACGGTCCCTGAATTGCAGCGACGGAAGCAGGACGGCCAGAAGGTGATCGTCGTGACCGCCTACGACGCGCTGTTCACGCGCATCGTGGAGCAGGCGGGCATCGATGTCATCCTGGTCGGGGATTCGCTCGGCGTGGTGGTCCAGGGGAAAAAAGACACGCTCTCCGTCACGATGGAGGACATGCTTTACCACACGAAGCTGGTGGTCGGGGCGGCGCAGCAGTCGCTCGTGATCGCCGACATGCCCTTTCTCTCCTATCAGGTCTCCGTCGAGGAAGCGGTCAGGAACGCCGGCCGGTTCTTGCAAGCCGGGGCTGCGGCGG
>VGXD01000321.1 GCA_016873525.1 Nitrospira sp.
CTGTCCCTGCGCGAATCCGGCTCCAGGCCTCGTCTCGCGCAGCGGGAGGCAACGCGCTATGCAGGGTGGTGACCCGCTCGCCCCACCGGTTCGCCGCGCGGGCCGCGATCATCGAGGCACGGACAATTTCCGGTGCGATGATCAAGACGGCTCGATGCCTGGCCAGGGTGTCGTCGATTGCCTGGAGCAAACAGGTCAACCGAAGCGCCGTCGGGGCTTGCAAGAGGATCGCCCCATGTGAAGCCGCATCGAGCATGCTCCTGAGCGTATCGTACCAAGCGGTTTGCCAAGCCAGTTGAACGGGAGTCAGTGGGAGGGGCTCGGGCAAGGCGGCTTGCAGGCCTGCGGTCTTTCGAGAGGCCTTGGGCTGATCGTTTTGCGCGCGGGCTGGTTTTTTCCTGGGCTCGCGCTGCACCTCGCCGATCAGCCCCCGCTGTTTCAAACTCGCCAGAGTCCTGGCCGATCCCCTCACGGCCTTCTGCAAGGACGTTGGAGCCATCCCCTTGGGCGATTCCGCCAGCTTGGCCAGGACCGTGCGGGCTGTTGGGGAGAGCCGATGGCCTTCCCCAACGTTTTTCCCGGCCTCCGTCAGAAGGTAACGGAGCGAGGGTTTGGGAGAAGAAGGAGTCGGCAGGATCAGCCGGAGACATTGGCCCCAGGGCGCAAGGTAATGTTCGGAGATTTGGCGGGTCAGTTCCAAAAGCGATCGATCGAGTCCGGTGGCCGTCTGGTCGCCCAGCAGCGAAAGGATTTCTTTCAGGCGTCTTGCGGCCGGATGGTTCGGACCTCCCGGCGGCCGATCGGAGAGGGCGATGACGACCCCCTGAAGCGTGCTCGGGCCAAAGGGGACGAGGACCAGACTGCCCACTTTGAGTCGGCCTTGCAGTGAGGGCGGGACCGTATAGGTGAATGATCGGTGGAGATGTCTGGGAACGATCACTTCAGAAAATGCAGGGCGGGATGGATCGGAAGCCGGAGCGTTTGAGACAGGTCCAGAAGAAGGCATGGCGCATTCTAGCAAGTGGGGGAGGGGGTGACAATCATAGATCGGCGCGTTTGGGGAGGGAACTGGGGTGGTTGTGCTGCGACGAGAGAAGCTGCTTGGCCGAGCGAGTTCGTTACGGCTTGGGGATGGGCAGGGGCTCCTCCGCCGGAGGAAGTTCCAGTGGTGGTTCGGTGGGGATGGCTTGCAAGGGGTCTTCTGTCTGGGCCGGGGTTTCCGGCGAAGGAGACATTGAGGGGGGCGCATCCTGAACCGGCGCAATGGAAGGTGGCTCCTCCGGCCTCACGGCGTGAGTTTCCGCCTTGTCTGGGGCGGGGGGCGTAGGGGCTTGGGGTCGCAAGATGATGTCGATGCGGCGATTTTTCTTGCGTCCCTCTTCCGTGGCATTGCTGGCGATGGGTCTGGTGTTGGCGTAGCCGATGGCGGACACTTGCGTTTGCTTCAGCCCCCCTTCTTCTGTGAGAAAACGGGCCACGCTGGAGGCCCGGGCCTCGGATAAGGCTTGATTGGACGGAAGCTGGTGTTTCAATGTGGGCCCGATCGGCCTGTTATCTGTGTGGCCGGCTATGACGATCCGCTTGTCGCTCACCATTTTGAGAAGAGCGCCGATTTGCTTGAGGATGGGGAGTCCGGAGGGCTTGGTCAGGGCCTCTCCCGGTTCGAATTCGAGCTTCCGTGCCAAAGCGGCCAACTGCTCTTCCAGGCTCCCCTCACGCGTTGCGACGGGAGGCTGGCCGGCGCCGGCCAGCCGGTCCAATTCCTCGGACAGGGTTTCCGGTGTGACGTTCTTGGCGGCCGCCTGTCCCGGCGCCGCCTTGAGAAGCAAGCGGTCTCCTCGGAGCACCGGTGCGGTGGAGCGAACGATCGACGCTGTGGCGGTGGTCTCTTCAGTGGCCAGCACCTTGGCCTCACCGATCAAGCGCATCGGCAGCCCGCCTCCGAGCCGGAAAATGTCCAGCCGGTCTCCGATGTGAAGCCCGTCGTGATGTCCGCGATCGATGTAGACGACGTTCGATTGCCCGATCAAAAACTGCTGGGGGGGAAGGTCGATGATCATCCCGGTCATTGTCGCCAAGGCCCGTTCGGCCGGTGCCGGCTCTCGGGGAGGCGGGGGCGCAAAACGCATGGCGCCGTCTCCCGAGGTAATGGGCCCGTAGGAATGCAGGATGCGCACGGTCGCCACACGGGCGTCGATCTGTACGATCTGGATAATCCCCACCATGATGAAGAGATTTCCCATGTAGTGTCCCTGGACCGGATGGAACACC
>VGXD01000322.1 GCA_016873525.1 Nitrospira sp.
TCGATGAGCCCTGAAGCCAAGGCCTTCGCATTGGCCAACACCTGCCGTTGATAGGTTGTAAAGCTCGGCAACAGGGCCTCCTGCAACGCCACGGCCTTGGCCGCAATCACGTGCATCAACGGACCGCCCTGCATCCCCGGGAAAATGAACTTGTCCACCGCCTTGGCGTGCTCCGCCTTGCACATGACGATGCCGCCACGCGGGCCGCGCAGCGTCTTGTGGGTCGTCGTAGTCACAAAGTCGGCGTAGGGGACCGGGTTCGGATGGAGGCCGGCTGCGATCAGGCCCGCGATATGGGCGATGTCCACCATGAGGTAGGCCCCCACCGACTGCGCGATCTGCTGGAATCGAGGAAAGTCCAAGGTCCTGGCATAGGCGCTGGCGCCGACCACCAACATCCGGGGGCGGCACTCCCCCGCGATGCGCTGGACCGCGTCATAGTCGATCTGCTCGGTCTGGCGGTCCACCCCATAAAAGTATGACTGAAAGAGCAGCCCGGAGAAATTCACTTTGCTGCCGTGGGTCAGGTGCCCCCCCTGCGCCAGGTCCATGCCAAGGATCACGTCTCCTGGCTTGAGGACCGACAGGTAGGCCGCCATGTTGGCTTGCGAACCGGAATGCGGCTGCACGTTGACGTGTTCGGCACCGAAAATTTGCTTGGCCCGCTCGATGGCCAGCGACTCCACCGTGTCCACGTGCTGGCACCCGCCATAGTAGCGTCGCCCCGGATAGCCCTCGGCATATTTATTGGTCATTAGGCAGCCTTGTGCCGCCAGAACCGCCGGACTGGCAAAATTCTCCGACGCGATCAGCAGGAGCTTCTCCTTTTGACGCTTCTCTTCTTTCCGGATTGCCTCGAAGACAGCCGGATCGGTTGCCTTCAACGCTTTCATGGAGCCGACGGCGTTGCTACTCATCCTCTTGTTTCACCCTTCCCATCTACTCTTTCAAGTACGTGGCGGACACAGGCCCTAGGCCGTGGCCTCTGCTGGAGTGCCTTCCTGGGCATCCCTCTTCACCACATGGACCGTGAGCGTGGCGGTCACGTCACGATGCAACTTCACGGGCACGGTGATGGTGCCCAGTTCCTTGATCGGGTGCGCCAACTGAATCTTCCTCCGGTCTACCTCGATCCCCTGCTCGGCCAAGGCTTCGGCAAGATCCTTGGTCGTGACCGAGCCGAACAGCTTGTCATCCTTCCCGACCTGAGCCGGAATGGTCAGTGACACCGCCGACACCTTCTTGGCAAAGGCCTCGATTTCCAGCTTCTCCTTCTTGGCCTTCTCCGCCATGATGCGCTTGGTGTGTTCCAGTTCCTTGACGCTACGCGGATTGGCTTCCAGCGCCTTGCCGCGCGGGAGCAAATAGTTCCGCGCAAAGCCCTTCGACACCTCCAAGAGGTCTCCCAGATGCCCCACCCCTTCCACGTTCTCTTGCAAAATCACTTTCATGGCCATAACCCCTTCTGTTAGAAAGCGAAAATCATACTGACCGCATGGGCAAAAGTCAATGTAAAGACGCCGCCGGACGGAAATCCCAACCCGGCGCAATCGGACCGCTTGCATGCCCTGTCCGTGACACCCTTTCCTGGCGCTGTGTCTGAGGCTGCAATAAGGCGGCTGGACAGCCCGATACCCCTACGATAAGATGCCCACCTGCATGATACACTATGTTCTCACAGTCCTGCCATCAGGCCTGGCCGGAGCCGCATTGCGCTCCTGTATGCCGGCCGTTGTGCTCATCACAATCTTGGGAATGGCTGCCCCCAGCCTTGCCCTCGACGCTCCGGGAGCCAGACCTGAACCGTTGGACCTGTCCTCCCTGAACATCCGCCTTAGCCACAAGGCGATCCGACCGCCGGATGACTTGGTGAAGAGCGTCGTCACCCTTCAAGGAATCCGCGTGGCGCGGCCCCTGACCGGCGACCCGACGCGAGCCGCAATCTTAGAGGACGATGCCCGTCATCGCATACTCGTCCTCTCGGCTCCGCAAGACGATACCGACGAACCGATTCGGGCCTATCTGCTCGACGATCTGAATCTGGAGGATCGCCTGCCGCAGCTCATCGCTTGCAGCAACCGCCGGCAATGCGCTACAGACCGTACCCCAGGAGTGGGCGGGCTCAGCTGCCTGGCCTTCTGTGTGGTTGAGACGTTGCAACAATGACCCTCTCGTGTACCGCACCATCGAGCCGAGTGCAAACCCCGTGAAACTGACCGACCTCCTCCATCATTTTGCCCATAAGCTGAAGAA
>VGXD01000323.1 GCA_016873525.1 Nitrospira sp.
TCGCGGAAGAACTCCACCACCATCCGACAGAGGCCGTAGCCGGCGATGAAGCTCCAGAAGATCGTGCCGGGCGGCGTCGGTCGGCGGCCGATGAGCCAGAGGACGACGAACAGCAGCCCGCCTTCGAGCCCCGCTTCATACAACTGCGAGGGGTGGCGGCACTCCGGTCCGGCGCCGGGAAACACCATGCACCAGTCCACATCGGTGGGGCGGCCGTAGAGTTCTCCGTTGATGAAGTTGCCGATGCGCCCCAGCCCCAGCCCGATCGGCGTGGCGGCGGCAGCCAGGTCCGCGATGGTATAGGCCGGGACGCCCCGACGCCGGCTGAAGAGCGTCAGCGCAACAATCACGCCCAGCAGCCCCCCGTGAAACGACATCCCGCCTTCCCAGACCGCCAGGAACTTGCTCGGATGTTCGAGGTAGTAGGGCAGGTTGTAAAACAGGGTATAGCCCAGCCGCCCTCCCACAAAAACCCCCACCGCCGCATAGACGATCATGTCGTAGATCTGTTCGGTGGAGAGGGCGATGTGGTGGGCCAGGGTGCGTCGCTTGATCACAAAGTAGGCGGCGGTCAGGCCGAGCAGGTACATGAGGCCGTACCACCGCAGTTGCAATGGGCCGAGCCGGAGAAAGGCCGGATCGATGTTCGGATAGGGAATCATGAAGGGAAGGGGGAAGAATGTCATGGGGCCGTGGTCCTTCTTACGTCGTTCATCACCGGGTCGAGAAGAGCGTTGCGGGGTCATAGTAAGCACCCCGTGGCCCATTTGCAAGCCGCGCAGATTTTCTAGCGCGGCTGCGGCCTCGGATGTATGATACAGCCCATGGAGAGGATGAAGATTCTTGTCATCGCCTGCGGTCTGGGCGTGGCCGCGGCCTCCTTGGCTGAGGCCAAGACGATCGTACAGGGCGGCAAGGGGCAGGAATCGACGCGCGCGCTCGACGGCAACGAGCTGATCCGTATCGGCGACCTGCACGAAGTCCAGGGCCATCTTCTCGAAGCCATGCCCTATTACAGACGCGCGCTGTCCATCTTTCGCATGAGGAAGGATCGGCGCGGAGAAGCGACCGCGCTGGTGCAGATCGGCAGGATACAGGAGCGGCAGGAACGCTATGCGGAGGCCTATGCCTCGCTGCATGACTCCATGCCGCTCTTGACGGCGATGGAAGCTGTGCCCCGCGCCAAGTCCTTCATGACCTTGGGACATATTGCGGAGGCGCTGGGCAAGGCCGCCGAGGCGCAGCAAGCCTATGAACAGGCGAAGACGTTGTTTCAGCAAGCCCATGATCGGCCGGGTTTTGCCGAGAGCTTAATCCGGCTGGGACGTTTGCTGATCGAGCAAGAACATTCGAAGGACGGCCGGGCCATTCTCAAAACGGCGCTCAAGGATGCGGGGGAGCGTGGCGACCATGCCCAAGAGGTGATGGTCATGAGGTTGCTGGGCAACAGCCACCTGCATGACGGAGAGCGGGGGGAGGCGCGCGCCTTCTACGAGGAAGGACTCAAGCTTGCCGAGGTGCAGCAGGATGCCAAGGCGGAGGCGGAGTTCAGGGTCCGGCTGGCCTGGCTCTATGCGACTGCCGGGCAGTCTGCGGAGGGGGCCCAAGCTGCCTGGCGAGCCTTGGCGCTCTACCAGTCGTTGAAGGACCGGTCGCAGGAAGCCGACATTTGGTCGCTCTTGGGACATCTGCACCAGCAGGAAGGCAATGTGACCCTTGCCCTGGAGTATCACGAACGGGCGCTGTCCCTCTACCGCGCGTTGCGCGATCCGGCGCGGGAAGCCGCCAGTCTTGTAAATCTGTCCATTGTCTACGAAACCCAGGGCTCACAACAAGAAGCCACCGAGAACCAGCAAAAAGCCCTCTCCCTCCTGCAGTCACGGTTTCGTCAATAGCGCCCTTCCCCTGTTCAGTAGCCCCCGCTTGTTTGCCGCGCTGTTGTTTTTACGGGACAGTCGCTGTGACCTGTTGCGGGAAAAGCACGTCGGACAGTTCCCCCTCCAAGCGCTCCCATTTCTCAAACCCTTGTTATGTCGTTCAAATCGAACCCATGCTCATCTGGCACGGGAGATGCTCAGGAGATGCTCAACAGAAGGAAGAGCGGACATGGAGCAGATAGTGAATAGTTGATGAGTGCCAGGACATCGTTTACATGATTATGTGCCAACACATCGTTAACAATCTGCTCACGGTCTTGCCTGCGCGATCATTTGGCTCACGATGCATTCCTTTCCCAACACAAGGAGGAATGC
>VGXD01000324.1 GCA_016873525.1 Nitrospira sp.
TGGAGGATCGAACTCCCACTCTCTTGCGAGAACCAGATTTTGAGTCTGGCGCGTCTGCCAGTTCCGCCATCCGGGCCGCTCCGCTCGGACCTTTTCTAGCACGATCCATTCAGAGCGTCAACCGTGGCAATCCCTCTTTCCTTTCCCTCGAAGCGGGTGCTACAATGCGTCGCTTCGCCAAGACCACCCGCTGAGTTTTCTGGCTCGGCTCGTATCGTCTAAATTTGAGGAGGCTCTTGAAAATGGCTTCGGTGCAGTGCAAGAAGTGCGGCAAGGAAGACGAACCGATCACCGACAATCTCTTCATGGGAAAGCTGGAGGCCGAGATCAAGGCTAGCGTCTGCAAGAACTGTTGGAAACAATGGGAAGGCATGCGCGTCATGGTGATCAACGAATACCAGGTCAATCTGGGAGAGGAAAGCGGCCGCGAACTCGTCAAGAAGCAAATGCGGGCGTTCTTAAACCTCGGAGAAACAACCGACACTTCAAAGCTGCAAGCCAATTACAAGCCGCCGCAATAGATATTCAGCGTATCGGCTCATCACCGACAAGCCGCTTATCGCCGACCCTCTCCGGCAAAGCCTTTGACCTCCGCAACCGGCCCCGAGGGGATCTGCATGACACGCCTTGGATTTCATTGACAAATTGCAAAAGCCAGTGGTAGATTGACCCGTCGCGCTACTCATTCCATGCAATCGACGGCACAGGGATCACAGCCCTCTATTATGATTACTCAGATGACCGTCAAGGGCTTGATGTTCGATCCCTATAATAATGCCTACATCGTTATTTTGCGGGATGAGGACAACACCGACATGCTCCCCATTTGGGTGGGCAAAGCGGAAGCCAGCGCCATCAGTTTCGCGCTGGAAGGAACCGCGGCTCCACGGCCGTTGACGCATGACCTGATGAAATCGGTCTTGGACACCGTCGATGCCAAGGTCCTGAGCGTCGTGGTCACCGACTTGAAAGACAATACCTATTACGCAAAAATCCATCTCATGGGAGAAGACTCCGAATACTCGATCGACTCACGGCCCAGCGACGCCATCGCCCTGGCCTTGCGGGCGAACGCCCCTATCTTCGCCCAAGAGGACGTGCTCCGCAAGCAGGCCTCGGAAGAATTGGGTCAGTGGCTCGAGAATCTCAAGCCGGGAGACTTCGGCAAAGATGAATCGTAGGCGCCGGGCCTCATCGCCTGACGGCCAACGACGCGGCCCTGCCTGGATCTAGCTCCCCGCACGATCTTCCCCTTTAGGCTCGGCCGGTTGTAAGGGAACCTTGGGGGCAGGCGCGCGGGCAACCGAGGACGCGACAGGAACGGATGATGGACGGGTACAAAGAAGCAGCGGAGCTGGTGCGGTTGAAGGTGCACGGGGTGCTCCCCGACTCCAACACCGATACGCAGATCGTCATCCTCAGGGACGAGGAGCATGCCGAGGTCTTGCCGATCTGGGTCGGCAGCGCGGAGGGCAATGCGATCCGCCTGGCCCTGGAAGGCGTGGTCCCGCCCCGTCCGATGAGCCACGATTTGATCCGGAGCTTTACCGAGCATCTCAACATCAAAATGTCGTGCGCGGTGATTACGGACGTCAAAAGCAACACGTACTATGCCACCGTCCACCTGACGGCCCACGGAATCGAGCGGGCGCTCGACTCTCGGCCGAGCGACGCCATCGCCCTGGCCTTGCGCACGAACAGCCCCATCTATGTGACCCAGGACGTGTTGAAGCAGCGCGGGGGCAACAACCTCGAGGCCTGGCTGGAAAAGTTGGAAACGAAAAACTTGGGCAAGCACGAAGTCTAGCGGCGCGTCGAAGGGACGCGTCAGAGGAAGGCAGGGAAAGGAATCATGGGAACCTATTTAGCGAAACCGGCAGAAGTAGTCCGAAAGTGGTTCGTCGTCGACGCCAACGGAAAAACGCTGGGCCGACTGGCCGCCCGCGTGGCCAGCGTCTTGCGGGGCAAGCACAAGCCCACGTTCACGCCCCACGTGGACACCGGCGACCACGTCGTCGTGATCAACGCGGAAAAGATCGCGCTCACCGGCGACAAGTTCCGCACCAAGACGTACATCCATCACACCGGCTATCCCGGCGGGCTCAAGACCGTCACGGCGGAACATCTGCACGCCAAAAAGCCGACCGCATTGGTCGAGCGCGCCATCAAGGGCATGCTGCCGAAGAACACCCTCGGCAAACAAATGGGCAGAAAGTTGAAAGTCTATGCGGGCGCG
>VGXD01000325.1 GCA_016873525.1 Nitrospira sp.
AGCCAGGATAAAGTAGAGATAGCGTCCCCGGACGAAGAGCCCCCCCGACGTAACCAACCTCCCGCGCTCATGGTCCATAATAATCAGATAAAAAGTCGCCATGTCCTTGGGCGAGGCTTTTCTCAAGGCTTCGGAGAGCAAGGGGGCCAGGGTCTTGACCTGCGTAGGAGTGAAGGCCGGCGTCCAGTCCGTCTCATCGCCTTTGATCGTTCCAATGATTTGACTGCGATCGGCGACCAATATCCCACCAAGAATCTTTTCCATCCGCTCGACAGGGAGCGCGACAGGATGGCTATGGCCGGCGCCGGTCGCCTCCGGATCGAATTTCAGCCAGATCGAATCGCGCTTGTCCTCGTAGATCACGATGGGAGCCGGTTCCGTGACGCAGCCGGTCACGAATACGCTGAGGGCCACCAACCCCCACATAGTTGTCAGACGATGTGCCATGCTGAGGATGCCCTTTCCGGATAAGTCAGCGGGTTGTCATTGTACCAGACAGGGGCCGGAAAGCAACGCGCACCGGCGGCTGAATCAGCCACCCCGGTGCGCGTTCGTAGGAGCCCTTGTTGAGGGTCAGTGGGCTGCGGGATCGGCCGACACCGACATGCCCGACTCTGTCAGGGCCTGCAGGTTCTTGGCGACCTGTGTGGCCGGCAGGGGATACGATCCGGCCTTGGCTGCCGCCACCTGGCCATCACGGCTGTTCACAAACTTCAAAAACTCCAGGATCACCGGAGCCAACCCTTCCTTGGAATCCTTCCTCACGTAGAGGTACAGGGGACGACCCAGGGGATAGGTCCCGTTTCCGACAGCAACAGCGCTCGGCGCAATAAACGGCATGCCGGCCTTCTCGGCCAACGGCACCGCTCGTACCATCGAGGTTTGAAATTCAATGCCGGCGTAGCCGATCGCCAGAGGATCGCGGCTGATGGCAAGAATCTCCGTCGCCGACCCAGCCTCTTCCCTGACCGTCCCCTTCAGGTCCCCTTCCAGCAAAGCTGCGTGCTTGAAGAAGGTTCTGGTGCCGGATTGTCTATCCCGTCCGTAGAGATGAATGGGCTGTTGCCCCCAGCCTTCAAGCCCAAGCTGGCCCCAGGTCGCGATGTCGTCCGGCAACCCTCTCTTGTGTGCCGTCCCGAAAATCACGTCCACTTGCTCCAGCGTCAACCCTTGAAGAGGATTCTCCCGGTTGACATAGACGGCCACCGCATCCATCGCGATCGCGATCTCGATCGGATCGTAGCCATGTCTGTCGCGGAACTGCTTGATCTCCTCGTCGGTCAATCGACGCGAGGACGCCAACATGGTCACATGGCCTGATGCCTGGGGCCCATTGTAGAACCCGTCTCCCCTGCGAATCTGTGATTGGTCGCTTACAAACTGCATCAAGGCTCGCTCCGTTCCACCGCCCAAGATGCCGATCTTCGCATCGGGGTGAAGGAACCGGAACGCGGCCGCCAGCTTGAGCATCAGCGGCTGCATCGTATCCGACCCGGCGATGACCATGTTTCCGGACACTTTAGAAGCAGCCGCATAGGGCGCGATCCCGGCATCCACTTTCGTTGGGCCGACCTGTTCAGAAGCTGCAATGCCGACAAAACCCGACAGGGACAGGGCCCCCAACGTTACGCCCAGCGCCCATTGTTTGCCCCCCCTCCAGGTCTGTGCTTGATCTCGCTTCATGTGATGTTCCTCCGTGTGGTGATTCGAATGCTCCGGACGCATTGGCTTTTACTGGTTCGAAGCGTAGCCCATGGAGATTGCGCGAGCGTCACCTGAATATTACAGCCGTGTTAATTTTTGCGATGGGAGAGCGGGCGTCGTTACTCTTGCGAGTCCCGCAACACCCATCCTTTTTTGGCGATGCAGCGATCGAGTGCCTGCTGAAAGAGCATCCGGTTCCCCTGCTGCAGCTTGGGGTCCTTGTAGATGGCGTCCTGGCAGAGATTGTAATCCGTGAGGTACTCGTCGCTCGGCTTGGTGGGGTGCACCCATGACGACGAGCCGCATGAGGCCAACAGTAGTCCGAACACCGACAACACCACAGAGCGCGATCGAATCATGTTCTAGCTCCTCTTCTTGTAAACGGTCATCCGGCACGCGATGGGCAAAAGATAACCTCCCCGAGAGACCTCGTCAAGCAACGATTCAAGGGACCCGAGAGATTGCAAGCCGGCGTCGTTCAATCGGCGGGGCAGCCGCATCTGTTTTTTTGCCTCTCACAAAGTTCTGG
>VGXD01000326.1 GCA_016873525.1 Nitrospira sp.
CCATGGTGCGGATTGTCTTGGCGCTCGGTATTGCGCTGATCATTGTATACAGCCTGACGCCCTCCGATCTGGGCTTTCTGCCCGCCGAGTATACGGCGGCGGGCTGGGCCATTGATCTATTCAATGCGCTGCTCGTGTACGGATTCTTGTTCATTGGGTATTGCATGTTCTACTTTCTGATCGATCGAGGCTTCTCCGGCCGAATGATGATCGAGATTGAATCGGCGCCCCAGCGCCGTCTCCGCCCGGCCGAGATTGCCGCTCGATATTCGCTTGCAATGGTCCTCAGACGACGGCTCAACGAGATGTTGGAAATCGGCCGCATCACGGCAGTAAATAATCGGTATCGTAATACCGTGAAGGGACAGAGAGCCGCCGCCCTATTCTCGTTCGTCAAGCGGTTTTTGCAGCTTGGGGAGGGCGGGTGATGCGGGGGGTGCTTGCCGGCTTCCTGGTGTTCGGGGTGTTCTTCTTGGTCCAGGCCGCGGTGTTTCACGTGGTGACGATAGCCCGGCGTGCCATGGTCCTTGTCGGGCTGTGGATCGGAGGGCTTCCTCTCTATGCGGGGTTCTATGCCTGGCTCCCCGATGACCGGACCGTTTGGCCGGCGGCGCTCACAGCTCCGTCGGACATCGTCACCGTTCTGAGCGGCGGCATGCTCTATTTTTTCCTTTTTATGGGCTACGCGCAATTTTTTTACATGGCCGAGAGTTCCGTCGGGGTCAGAACGATGATCGAGCTGGCATCGGAGCCAGACAAGGGACTCACGCTGGAGGAACTTACCAAACGCTACCGCTATGAGTGGATGTTGGAGCGCCGGCTCCGGCGCATGATCCACGCAGGATACCTGGTCGAGGAGGGTGGCTGGTATCGGACAACGAGCCGTGGGCGTTTCGTTGCCGCCATGCTCGCTCGCTGTAAGCACATCCTGCGTTTAGGACCCGGAGGCTAGAGTCGGTTGCACAGGGAAGAATTAGCTTGCATTTGCAATGACTTGGGCTGTAGGCTGATTGCATTCTTGGCTTTCCGACAACTCTCAGCGAGGCCTCATCCGACACGCTCGCGTTCTTGGGAATACCATCATGGATCTCTACCGGATCGATTCGCATAAGTTGATGTATCATCCAGATCGGATTGCCCAATGGCAGAAGGCCGGGGACGAGTGGGAGCAGGCCAAGTCGGTCTATCCCCTGTATGTCGAAATTGCCCCGGCCGGCGCCTGCAACCACCGCTGTACCTTCTGCGCGGTGGATTACATCGGCTACAAGACCCGAAGTTTGGAAAAGGACTTGCTGAAACGGCGGGTCGCCGAGATGGCGGAGCGCGGGGTGAAGAGCATTATGTATGCCGGGGAGGGGGAGCCGCTGCTGCACCGGCATATCGGCGAGCTCATCGTCCATACGCAGAAGGTTGGGATTGACGTGGCCTTGACCACCAATGCGGTGGCGCTCAACGAACATTTGATTCAGGAAGCGCTGGGATCAGTAACCTGGATCAAGGCCAGTGTGAATGCTGGGACCAGGGAGACCTACTCAAAGGTCCACCAGACCAAGGCGGATGACTTCGATCGAGTGTTCCGGAACCTGACCAAGGCGGCGGAGGTCAAGCGGGCCAATCGCTATCATTGCACCATTGGGGTCCAAATGGTGCTCCTGCCGGAGAACCAGCACGAGGCAGTTACGCTGACGGCTCGGGCAAAGGACGCTGGAGCGGACTATGTCGTGATCAAGCCCTATTCCCAGCACCTCATGAGCCCCGGCACGATGGAAAAGGGGTATAAGGCATTCGACTATAGCCGCATCTTTCCAATGGAGCAGGCATTGGTGGCGCTCGACGATGACCGATTTAAGGTCATCTTTCGCCGGCGGACCATGGAGAAGCTGGTGGAAGGGGATCGGCGGTATTCGGTGTGTCAGGCGACGCCTTTTTTTTGGGCCTATGTGATGGCGAACGGAGCGGTGTATGGGTGCAGCGCGTATTTAGAAGATGCGCGCTTCTGCTACGGCAACCTCAATGAGCAGTCCTTTGCGGAGGTCTGGGAAGGGGAGAGCCGCCGGCAGAATTTCCACTATGTCCGCCGCGAGCTCAATATCTCGGAGTGCCGGCAGAACTGCCGGATGGACGAAGTGAACCGCTACTTATGGGACCTCCAGCATCCTCCCGCCCACGTCAACTTTATTTGACGGTGAAAGGACGCCACGTCTGATGGACCCTGTCACACCG
>VGXD01000327.1 GCA_016873525.1 Nitrospira sp.
CCCCATGTCCAACGTGTCATAGACCGCCCCGCCATCGATCAGGATCGTCCGGCCATCCGGCAATTCGGCCACGCTGGCATCCCCTTGCCCCACGTCAAGGAACGCCACGCGCACGGTCTCACCGTCTCCCCCAACGCGCGGAGACCAGCCCCACCAGCACAGCAAGGCCGCCACACCCAGGATGCAGGCTCGCTTGAACCAAGGGTAAGCCTCGAAGAAGATCGCCCCGGAGAGCATGGCGTAAAAACCAAGCGCGGCGAAGACCGTCGGCGACGCCACATGCCAGACAGCCCCTGGCGTCAGCGCCAGCCAGGACACCACCGTGAGCATCAGGTCAAGCAAGCCTTGATTCAACGGCCCCATCGGCAACGCGCCGGCCCCTGCCAACAAGACCCAGACCGCTGAAGCCAGCCCAATCGGCACAAGGGCCAAGCCGGCCAGAGGCACGACGATCATATTCGCCGCAAGCCCCAACCAAGCAATCTGGTTGAAGTGATAGGCCACAAGCGGGACGGTCGCCAACGTGACGCCGACGGTAATCCCTCCATAGAGACGCAGCCACCTCCGGGCTTTCCTTGCGAGTGCGGATCGGCGATCGCCCTGCCGGTCGTCCGGCAATTCGCGATCCTCTGTCAGCCGCGGCAGGACCACCGCAATGGCCAGGACCGAGCAATAGGAGAGCTGAAAAGAAATGTCGAAGAGCGCGCGAGGGTCATGGACGAGAATCACGAGGGCGGCGCCGGCCAAGGCAAAAAGAAGCTGCCCCTCATGCCCCAGCCAGACCGCAAGCAGGAACAACAGGATCATGACGAGCGATCGGATCGTCGCCACTTCCGCGCCGGCCAGCAGCGCATAGAGCATCACCGGCGCCGTCGTGACAAGGGCCGACAAGCGAGTCGGCGTCACGCGACGCGAGAGCGTTTGCAGCCAATTGGCCGGGAGGTGACGGCAGGCGCCCTGAACGACAACAAACGAGAGCACGGCAATCAAGCCGAGGTGGGACCCTGAAATGGACAGAATGTGCACGGTGCCGGTCGCCATAAAGGCATCCCGCACCTCGACGGCAAGATCGCCGGGCTGTCCCAGAATGAGACTCAAATAGAGCCCGCGAGCCGGCCCCTGCAGGGAGGCCTCCGCCGCCTGCCGAATCTGCCCACGCCATTCATCCACCCTGCGCCAAAGACCCCACCGCGACCACCCCGATGCAGAGCCCAAGATTGTTATCTGTCCAGGACCGGACAGGGAAGCCACCGCGTCGATCCCTTGCCGACGTAGGTAGGTAGCGTAGTCGAACCCTCCCGGATTCAACGTCCCGGTTGGTGGATGGAGCCTGGCAACAAAGGCAATACGATCCCCTTGCTTGAGGTCCCCATCCGCTTCCCGCCACGTCAGGCGGAGCCGCCCCTCGATCGATCGGGCCTCAGGCCCTTCTCCCACCTGCGAAACCGCCAACACCGCGACAGCATGGCTGGGCGAGACGCGAACCGGCTCGACGACCATCCCTGTGACCCGGACTGGCCCCTGTCCTGCAAGTTCAGCAAGCCCCGCTCCGCTCGTCATCCAGATGAACAGCGTCCAGTACAGAACGCCGGCGATAAGGCCACCATAGAACGTGAGCCCACGACGGATCGTTAGCCGTCCCTTGCCTTCAAGGATTGTCAGCGCAACCGCGGCGAGCGCGAGGATCAGGAGGATGGACAGAGGGACATAGGGGAGAAACGCACCGAGCAGCAGCCCGGCGAGAAAGGCCACGGTGAGAGGCAGGAGCATGGCACCCTCGACCTACCGAGCCTGGAACCGAGCTGCGCGGTGCGCAGCGAAGGACCGCCCATGACATCACGTGCGGCCTTGGACGGCGACAGCCTACAAGACCTCCAAACAGGCCCGCGCGGCCCTGGCCAGATCATCGGCCACCAACCGAGTCAGGGCATCCTGTTTCCCTTCGACCATGATTCGAATCAGCGGCTCCGTGCCGGAATATCGAACGAGAACACGGCCGGTCCCGTTCAGCTTGGTTTCTCCGGCGCGAATGGCCTGCTGCATCGCAGGCAGACCGTCGAGGTCCTTTTTTTCCTTCACGCGAAGGCTGAGCAAGACTTGCGGAACGGCCGCCATAACCTTGGCTAACTCCGAGAGAGACCGCCCGGTCCGTTTCATCAGGGCCAAGATTTGGAG
>VGXD01000328.1 GCA_016873525.1 Nitrospira sp.
CAAATTCGACTCATGGTCCCCCAACTCACCATTCCGCCCGGCCGTGATGCTGCGCGGCTATGGGTTGCCAATCTGATCATGGGGCGTCTCTTCGAGCGATGGACGACGCACGTGGGCTCCTCGGCTGAATGGCGGATCTCATTCACCGATGCCCGCCGGGGCTCCGCCAGATCATTTCTTTCCATGCCAGACTCGTTTCTTGGGGCCACGCAAGCGGACTGGTTGGCCTCCAGCTCCTTGCCCTGCGAGCCGCTGGCTCGGCTGAACTTGGATCGTGCGGGCCTCGCAGCGCTCCCGTTCGAGGAAGATCTTCCAGTCATCTTCGGCTCGACTTCATGCAGGCAGGTTTCGCCAGATCATCTGGAACTCGGCATCGACATCTTCGGATCCGTATTCTTCATGCTTTCCCGGTACGAAGAAGCCGTCGTGTCGACGCGGGACTCCCTTGACCGATTCCCCGCCAGCGCATCGATCGCCGGACGGAACGGCTTCCTCGATCGACCGATCGTCGACGAGTACGTTGAGTTGCTCTGGGCAGTGTTGGCTAGGCTGGTTCCGGGCCTGACGCGGCGGGCACACAACTTCAGGATTTCGCCGAGCCACGACGTGGACGAACCAAGCCGCGATGCCTTCCGAGGGCTGGCCGCCGTCCTGAAGGAAAGTGCCGGCGATTTCCTGAAGCGGCGTAACTTTGGACGCGCGGTAGCCGGGCCATGGCACTGGCTGCATGGGCAGTGTGCGCTGCATCCGGACGACGAGTACAACACGTTTGACCGGTTGATGGACGAGTCGGAGGCGCGGGGCACCAGGAGTACGTTCTTCTTCATGGCAGGCGCGTCGAATCCGGCATTCGATCGGCCATATGGGCTGCACCATCCCGCCATTCGACGGCTCATTCTTCGCATCCATGATCGCGGTCACATGATCGGCCTTCACCCGAGTTTCGAAACCTACCGAAATGCGGGCTTGCTGGCCCGAGAGGCGGACACGCTGCGGGACTCGCTGCGGCGCCTCGGCATTCGTCAGGATCGCCTCGGTGCACGGATGCACTACCTGCGCTGGAGTTTGCCGCACACGTGGCGAGCGTTGGTCGAGGCCGGACTGGACTTCGATGCGAGCCTGGGCTTCGCCGATGCGCCAGGGTTCCGCGGTGGTACCTGCCACGAGTACCGTGCCTTCGATGTGCTCTCGGAGAGAGCGATGGATCTCGATGTGAAACCGCTCATTGCCATGGATGTGACGGTGATGGATGACAAGTACTTGGGGCTCGGCACATCCCCGCAGGCCCACGAAGTTCTTTCCAGACTCCGCAGGCGCTGTGAGGCGGTAGGCGGCGACTTCTCGTTGCTCTGGCACAACAATGAGCTGTGCAGGCCGGGAAGTTGGGACCTCTACAGATCTGCCCTAGGCGAGGTCGAGCGGTGAGCGAGGCGCTTCTTCGGCAAACCTCGGATGGCATCGTGCCGCATGCGCGGACGGTCAATGTTCGCCGAGGAGCGAGGTCGGTGGTCGTTGCCGTCGTGGCTTGGCTCGGGCTCCTGTTTCTGAGCGGTTTCCTCTGGACGAAAATCGCATTTGGCACGCAGGGGACAGGCTGGCTCTATTTGCCCGCCTTTGGCGCGTGTGTGGTGTTCGTGCTTGTTGTTCGTGTTTTTGGAGGCGCACAGTTGGTTTTCGGCCGATCTGCGCCTTGGTTGGCGCTTTTTGTCTTTTGGTTTCTGATTCGGTTGATACTTGATGCGTCGACCATTTCGGATGTGTTGGGCTACACGATCGGATACGCAGAAGGGATCTTGTTCGCCGTCGCAGTAGGAGTAGCCATACGACTGCTGCTCGACGCGTTGTCTGAATCCGCCCCCGGCATGCTTCGGTGGTGGGCTGCAATGCTGCTGCTGGCGTTCAATATGTGGAGCGCGATACAGGTTGAGGAGGCGGCGGTGGTGGCTGGCAGGCTCGATCGGCGGTATGCGTTCCTTGCCAACGACACCTACCAACTGAGTGGCGCATTGGTATCGGTCTTAGCCCTGATCTTGGCCGCGCTATTGGTCCGCTCCGTCTACGGGCAAGGGCAGGGCATGACACGAATTCTGAACTGGTCGCTGTTCGCCGCTGCTGCCTTGACATTCGGCGTGATTGTGCGAGTTGCCCAACTGCTCGGCAGCAATTCCGGGCCT
>VGXD01000329.1 GCA_016873525.1 Nitrospira sp.
CAACTGGGGGAGGCGGATCTGCGGGGGCTGTCCCCCCAGGCCCGGCAGGCCTTCGCCGCGATCGTCGGCAGCGGTCTCATGACTGGGGGGTATCCCCTCTACCTGCACCAGCGGCGCATGCTGCGGGAGGCGATGGCTGGCAAGCATTGCGTGGTTGTCACCGGGACGGGTTCGGGCAAGACGGAGTCCTTCCTGCTGCCCGTGCTGGCGTCCATCATCCGGGACGCGGCCCGTCCCCATGGTGGCTGGGCGCCTGCCCGGACACCTACCGGACTGGCGCCGTGGACGCGGCAATCAGCCCCAGCGTGGGACTTTAGTCGCACGACAGCGCGTGGAGAATCGCGACCTGCGGCGGTCCGCGCGATCCTCCTCTATCCAATGAATGCGCTCGTCGAGGATCAGGTATCCCGTCTTCGGAAGGCGCTGGACGCCGACGACGCCCTCGCAGCCATGGACCGGCTTCTAGGGGGCAACCGCATCCGCTTTGGCCGGTACAACGGCTCGACCCCGGTCTCTGGCCATCCGTCCAGATTCGATGACGGTCGCGTCGTTTCCTCGCCCAAGCGCCAGGAACTGCGGAAGAGGCTGGCCGACGACATCGATCAATATGCCAAGCTGCGGGCTGAGCATGACGATGCCATGCGCCGACTGGCAGACTGCGAGCGAGCGGGTGACGCCGCAGGGGCGGCGGACGCGGCGGAAAGGCGAGATGACCTCCGGGAGCAGCTTGCGTTCTTTCCCCGAATGGAGCCTTCGGCCAGCGAGATGGTCCATCGTTGGGAAATGCAGGTTTCCCCCCCGGACATCCTGGTCACGAACGTCAGCATGCTGTCGATCATGCTGATGCGCCACGCTCATCCGCAAATCCCGGGGGACCGGGCGGACTCTCAAGTTCTTGAGGCCACGGCCCGGTGGTTGGCCGAGGACCGGGAGAACCACGTTTTCCAGCTTGTCATCGACGAGCTACATCTTTACCGCGGAGCGGCCGGGACCGAGGTTGGCTACTTGCTGCGCTTGTTGCTGGACCGTCTGGGCATTGGGCCGGATAGCCGGCAGCTGCAGATCCTGGCCTCGAGCGCCTCGCTGGACACGGGAAGCGAGGAGACCTTCGAGTTCCTCGGTGGCCTGTTCGGACTCGACGCCGCCCAGGCCCGCGCACGTTTCCATGTTGAGGCTGGGGAACGGCTCCATGTCGCGCCGCAGGGGGACGCCTTCGACGACGATTTGGCCCGCCTCCTAGAACGACTCGGCGCCGCGCCCACCGATTCGGAACTTGCCGGGGAGGCATTTGCCCGGCTGGACTCGGCGGCGGCCGAGCTTGCGATCCTGACCCCTTTCTGGGAACCGGTTGCGGCGCGCTACCAGACCCGCTCGCTCAGCCATCTGGCCCAGGCCTGGTTCCCGACGCTGGCCCCCCGCGCCCAACACTGTGCCGTCCGTGGCCTCCTAGCAACCATCGGGACGATGGCGCGGCGGCGGGCCACGGGCGGCCCGCGGCCACCCCGGCTGCGCTTCCACTGGATGGTGAAGAACATCGATGGCCTCTGGACGGCGGGACAACCCTCGGGGAACGACCCGAGGCGCCGCGTGGGCCGCCTGCTTGCGGACCCCCAGGAAACGCGGGGAGCCGACCGGGTTCTCGAGGTGCTCTATTGCGAGTGTTGCGGGACGCAATTGTTGGCGGGCTACAAGATTCCCTGCGGCCCGCGATGTTACGAGCTGGCGGTGATGCCCCCGGACATCGAGGGACTTCCGGAGGCGTCGTTCACGGGCCGGACAGACATGCAATCATCCGACCGTCTTGGCGTACTGTACTTGCTGCCGCCAGGCCGGGCGACGGCAGAGGGGACTGGGCGGTGGTCCCAGGGCTCGGTCCAGCGCGATGATCAGGGGAGGCCCGTCGTCTCGGTCGATGCCCAGTGGGTCGGCGCGCAGTTCGACCCGGCGCTTGGCTTGGTCAAGCTGGGGGACGGGGCGGAAGGTGGGCTACCGTGCCTATGGATGGAGGTGCCGGACGATCGCCGTATCTCTGCCATGCCCCAGCAGTGTCCTTCGTGCGGAATGGATTACTCGGAGCGCCGGGGTGGCCGAACGAGTCCGATACGGTCGTTTGCTACCGGCTTGAACCAAGTGGCGCTGTTACTCACCAAGCACTTGATGTCGGTGATGCCG
>VGXD01000330.1 GCA_016873525.1 Nitrospira sp.
TCGCTGCTTGGACCTCGTCGCCCCAGTCCACAAGAAGCCTCCTCTTGGCAAATCACACGCCGGGATGTCCTTGACGCCTCATGTCGTTGGTCAGCCAGCTTCACAAGTGGCTGAAGGAGAAGGAAGGCCGGGAGTCCGGCATGGTCCGCTATTACGACATCATCTACCGGACGACGTCGGCGGCCGTCCATTCGACCGCCATGTCCCTGGCTAACTTCGTCAAGAAGACCTCCGACCGCTCGTACATCTTCAACACCGCCGGCTCGTCAGAAGGCCAGGCGGTCTTCCACCTCCTCTACAACGACCTCTTCGAGCTGGGCAACATCGCCCGCCACAACCTGTCCCTGGACCTCGACGACGCGTTCGACCAGGAGATGGAAAAGCACGGAGCGTTCCTGGCCGCACAGTCCGTCGCGGAGTGACCGCCGGATCCCGACCAGCCGGCCCCGCTTGGACCGAGCCGCAACCGGCACGGCGACTGGGCCTTCGCTCGGACCGTCGCTTGTGCAATAATGGAGGGCTCGCAATCGTTGTTGTCAGTAGTCGCCAGATATCGGAGTAGGTTGAGTGCATGTCCGTTGCCGTCACGCGGCCGCCAGCATCGGAGGACAGAGCGAAGATTCCCGCGCTTGATCCGTCAAGCGAGCTGACCTCACGTCTTTCGGCCCGGACCGCTCTTTACACGGAGCTCCGGCTGCTTCTCGATGCTGCGCAGGCCAGCGAAGGCGCCTCGTATCGAGAGCTTGTGCTGGGGCAGAACTGCCTGGCGCGGGCATCAGCTTCGGCCAGGGCTAAGCTCTGGAAGGAGCTGAAGGCCAGGTACCGGCTGGATTCCGACGATCCGCTCTTCGGCGCCTTCCTCCAGGAGTGGCGCCGCGCCGGCACGGAGGCCGAGCGCCAGCTCGTGGCGTTCGTCTTCTTCGCGCTCAACGATCGCCTCGTTGCGCAGGTGTCCAAGGAGTGGCTTTGCCCTCTTCTGCGCATCGCGCCCACGGCCTTGCGGCCCGACCATCTGGCCGCGTACCTCAATAAGCTGCTGGAGGGTGACCGAAAGGCCGGCGCCTGGACCCAAGAAACTCGGGCCAGGATCGTTCGCCACTACCTCGCGAGCATCCGGGACTTCGGTCTCGCGAAAGGGACGGTGAAGAAGGAGTCGGTGCGCCCGGCGCTCCACGGGGCGCCGATCCGGCTGCTTGTCTCGGCGCTGCTTCTCGCGGGCACGCCGCTCTTGCAGGCCGTGCAGTCGCCAGCGTTCAAGATCCTGGGCCTGGAGGGTAGCGAGGCCATCGACGCGCTCGGCGAGCTGAACCGGCAGGGTGCCCTCAAGTTCAAGATGCAAGGGGATGTCGTGGAACTCGAGGTCGGGGCTTGATGCGGGCAGGGTTCGAAGCACTTTTCAACATTCTCAAGAACCCGCTCAACGCTGACAGCGGAGTGAGAGTCGACGACTCGATCTTGCTGATCTACCCGCCGGGAGAAGAACTCAACTTCAAGGATCATCTGCTGGAGAAGTTCGTGCCGGAGCTGGAAGAAAAGGGGATTCCGCATCAGGTGGTCGATCTCGACGGGTTCGTGTTCGAGGTCGTCGATCCCGGCACCCTTCACGGAATGGAAGAGGACGAGTTTGACGACTACCGGTGGGTCAAGCAGGGATTGGCCAACCGCATCGAACGGGCACTGGTCCAGCGACTGACCGAGCTGGCATCGGGCCGCCCTGGATGCGCAATCCTCGTTCACTCGACAATGGCGCTCTTTCCCCTGATCCGGTTCGGCGAGGTTCTGCGCGAACTCAGGCATCTTCCTGCGAGGATCGCCATCGCCTTTCCCGGCGAGGATCGGGGAGGCAAACTGCACTTCATGAACCAGCCCGATGGCGGGAATTACCTCGCCGTCAAGATCGTGATGATGTGAGGAGACCTTCGACCGTGCCCGAAGTACAGGTACTGACGCCAATCCGCCAGATCATCAAGCGCGACATCGGCCAGAAGGTCGAAGGCGTGGTCAAGGTGTTCGACCGCGCCGCCCTGGCGATGGAGTTCCGGGAATACGTCCTGACGGACAAGATCGAGGCCGAACTCAAGACGATCGTCGATACCTTCGCCCAGATCAGCGATACCCTGCGGCGGGGCGGCCAGGTCCGCGACGTCATGGGCATCTGGCTCTCGG
>VGXD01000331.1 GCA_016873525.1 Nitrospira sp.
GTTTCTCCTCGCTGCTGAAGACCGGCGATGCGAGGACGTGCTTGAGCTGGGATGAATCCGACACAGCCTGCCCCAGGCCGGTCAACCCCGACCGCATTGGTGCAATGCGGTCGGCATCGAGCAGCTCAAACAGGGCCTTGGCATAACGGCGGGCGACAGAACTCTTGATCACAATCGATCCCGGAGAAGTCCGCGATGGTTAATGGAAAATTTTCGTGCGGTGGGCACGAGAAAAACGCGCCAGCCTAGCATTCGTCGGAGTGGCCTGTCAAGGCGCAGGCGTCTGAAAGTTTGAAAGTCCGTAAAGTCTGAACGTCCTCTATCGGAGGACTGCAAGTTTTCGACTTTCCGACTTTTCAGGTTGTACGACTTTTAGGCTGATATGGGCTGGATAATTCCGCCCCCCAGCACCCGATCGCCGTCATAGAACACGGCGGATTGGCCTGGGCTGAGGGCTCGTTGCGGAGTGGCGAAATGGACGCGGAGGGTGCCATCGGCCTGAGGCTGCAAGGTGGCGGGTGAGGCCGGCGTGGCATAGCGGACCTTCACGTCGGCCTCCACGGGAGCGGCCAGGATGGATGTTTCGAAGAGATTCAGGTCTGTCACTCTGCAGCCCGAGGCGAAGAGGGTGTCTTCTGGGCCCAGGACAACGGTCTGGGTTTCCGGAACGACGCGCTGGACATAGAGGCGCTGCCCCATCGCAATGCCGAGGCCTCGGCGTTGGCCCGGCGTGTAGTAGGCAATCCCTTCGTGCTGACCGAGGATATTGCCTTCATCATCCACAAAGTTCCCCGGCTTCTTGGATTCCGGCGCCGCTGCTTGGAGAAAGGTTCGGTAATCGCCCTGCGAGACAAAGCAAATCTCCTGACTTTCTTTCAGCTCCTCAGCCGGCAAACCCAGCGATTCTGCTCTGGTCCAGACGTCGGTCTTTTGCATGGCTCCGACGGGGAACAGCAGTTTGGACAGCCAGGCTTGGTTCAGCCGATAGAGGAAATAGCTTTGGTCTTTTCGGGTGTCGCAGGCTCGGTGCAGAGTGGGCTGTCCCCGCCGGTCCAGTATCCTGGCATAGTGGCCGGTGGCCACGAAGTCCGCGCCCCGCTCCTCGGCAAGGGCGTAGAGGGAACGGAGCTTGACGCGTTCATTGCAGCGGACGCAGGGGTTCGGAGTGGTGCCGGCCAGGTAGCCGGTGAGGAAATCGTCGATGACTCCGGTCTGAAAGGGCGCTCTGGTGTCGATGACTTCGTGAGAGATGCCCAGCCGCTTGGCGACGTATCGGGCCAGACCGACCTTGCAGCAGCCCCGTTCCTCCCAACGCTTGGAGACGGCGGCTGACTCGTCCTCCGGCTCCCAGACTTGGAGGGTCACGCCCTGGACGTCGAAACCTTGTTCGACGAGGATGGCGGCGGCGACGGAGCTGTCGACGCCGCCGCTCATCCCCAGGAGAACGGTCGGCTTGGTCATGGGTGGGACTGGACGCTCACGCTCATGGCTGAAGGTCTTGGACGCGGACTTTTCCTCTGTGGGCTGCCAGATCATGCACGTTTTCACGTTCCTGACGTTCTTGATCCGCCCATTTGTTGGCGCCCATGTCGCACATGCCGTGAAAGTGCCCCCCCTCTTCCATGGAGAAGGATGGTGAATGAACGTCGCCGATTAAGATGCCCGGTTTGAGAATCTGCACTTTTTCAAGGGCGGTGATGTTGCCCTGAATCTTGCCGCTGGTGATCAGGACTCCCGTGGTGACAAGGCCCTTGATGACCGCGTGTTCTCCGACGATCAGGGTGCCTTTGGTATGGATTTCCCCTTCCAGGCGCCCGTCGATCCGGACGGTTCCGTCGAAATTGACCACGCCCTTGAAGTCGACACCCTTCCCCAGGAAGGTGAAGTTTTCTTCATCGGCCAGGCCGTTTTTCTTTTTCCCGTTGAGCCCCCACATAGGTTCCTCCTCCGGCTTGGATCCGCAAGGCAATGAGCGATCCGTTGAACGATGGTGCCTGCGGACCGCGTTGCCATCCCCCGTCTATCCGAGCCCTTTCGCCGAGCCCTTTCGGCGACCATCGCCGGATAACGGGGTGGGCCTTTGAGCAGGTCCCTCCAGCTAGCCCGTGACGCGCTTGATATTGCTGATCGGCGAGCTGATGGCGCGCGGGAGTTCG
>VGXD01000332.1 GCA_016873525.1 Nitrospira sp.
ATGCTGGTGTCCGTCGAGATTGACGTCCTGTTCCAGAGATCCGTGCATCAAGGTCGCGGTGCCGAAGTCCAGGACCACGCAATCGGTCTTGATGACGCCCGGATGCTCCGCTGGGTCGATGGTGCGCAGGCCACGCCCGATCATTTGGGTCAGAGTCGACTTGTGCGAGCTGGGTCGCAGCAGAACCACGCAGGAGGTGGGCGTGAAGTCGTAGCCCTCCGTGAGCACAGCCACATTGACCACGACCTGCGCGGTACCGGATTCGTACTCGGCCAGTCGTGTCTTTCGCTCTGCGTCTGAGAGCTCGCCGTGCACGATCACGGCGGATACACCGGCATCCTGAAAGGCCTGGCGCACGCACTCGGCATGGGCAACGGTCGAACAGAACACGATCGTCTTGCGGTCGCCGGCCTTCTCCCGCCAATGACGGATCACGGCATCGGTGATGGGCGTCTTGTTGAGAATGGCCTCGACTTCCGTCATGTCGAAGTCAGTGGCGGTGCGCCGGACCCGCGTCAATTGCTCCTGGGCACCGACATCGATGACAAAGGTGCGTGGCGGCACGAGGTGGCCGGAGGCGATCAGCTCGCCGAGGGTGATTTGATCCGCGACGTTGCTGAAGACCTCCCGCAGTCCCTTGCCGTCACTACGGGCAGGCGTCGCTGTCACCCCGAAGATCTGAGTGCGCGGGTTCTTGTCCAACACGCGGTCGATTACACGGCGGTACGAGGCCGATGCTGCGTGATGCGCTTCATCGATCACCAGCAGATCGAGGATCGGGATGGCAGCGAGATGGTTGTCACGTGACAGCGTTTGCACCATCGCAAACGTGGCGCGCCCGGACCAGGATTTGTCTTTGGCGTCGAACACGGAGGTGCTGACGCCTGGATTCACCCGTGCAAACTTGGATAGGTTCTGGCTGGTCAGTTCATCGCGATGAGCGAGGATGCAGGCCTTGGCATCTGGCTCAGCCAACAAGCTGCCGGCCACCGCCGACAGCATGATGGTCTTGCCCGACCCGGTGGGGCCAACAGACAGGGTGTTGCCGTGTTGGGCGAGCGCCGCCAAAGAGCGCTCGACCAGCAGGGCTTGGCGGGGGCGGAGCATCATGGCGGCGCCCCCCTTACTGTGCCCAGCTCGGGCGCCCCGGCACGGAGGCACGGCCCGTGGCCTGGGCATACGCGTTCGACCCGTTTGCGGGTGCAGGCGCTTTCGCCGCCCCCTGCGCGCCACCCATGCGGGCGGCGTAGTCCTTGTGGTCGGGCGTGATCGCGGCCTTGATCACGCTCTTGTCCTGGCCGTTCTGGTCTTTGTCCCAGTCGACCTTGCCGAGAAACTCGATGCCATCGAGATCGGCAAACCCGCTGATGCGGCGCGCGTTCTGCGCGGCAGGACTGTTGTCGCCAGGATGAACGCCGCGCGCTGAGTTGAGGATCGCCTTGACGAAGGTGCGGCCCATATTGGCCCACTCAGGGCCTTTCGGGCTGTGCAGGCCGATCAGCGACCACATCTTGCGACGGGCGAACTCACCCTCCATCACGACGAACTCGCAGTTCAGGTACACCGAGCCGGTGTTGTCGTTGCGGGTGGCGTAGCCGCCGGTCCATCCCTGCGACGGATCATCGAAGCCACCCGGCTTGATGGTCATGCGGACACGCACCAGCGTGCCCTTGGGGATCAGGTCGAAAGAGGTCTGTTCGGAAGCGGAATTGAAATCGAAGTAGGTCATGATCAGGACTCCTGAGTCGAAGTGGATTCGGGGATGGCAACGGGCGCGGGGCGCGCGAAATCGAGCCGTTCGGCTGCGGGCCTGGCCGGGCCGGCGATCTTTTCCATGAGGCGGCCGAGGTGCGGCTCCTCGATCGGATCGAGCCGGCCAGAGCGGTCCTTGGCGGGGTAGCCCCATGCGTTCAGCGTGTGGCAGACGAAGGCGCGGTAACTGGCGCCGTCATCGGCCTTCAGCTCGGCCAGGGTGACGACCTCATCGACGATGCCGGGCAGTTCCAGGCCCGTTTTGGAGCCGTCGATCTGCAGGGAGAACACGCGGCGATTGAAGTCATCCAGCCGCTCATCGAGGATGCCGACGAACCACACGTTCTTGCCGCGCGTGTGCTGCAGGTGGGTCAGCCAGGCGATC
>VGXD01000333.1 GCA_016873525.1 Nitrospira sp.
GCGGGTCTGGGAGCACACCTACAACCACGTCCGCCCCCATCAGGCGTTGGGCTATTTGACACCGGCGGAATACCTCGCGCATCATCCGCCGTGAGGTCCCTCGTCTCACATGTACTGACCCAGTACAGGCCCTTGACTGATCGTCGAGAGACCGCTACTATCCCCGTCGGGTCCTTCCTTGTTTGTCGGATGAACGAAGGCCGCGGACCCGCCGCCCTGAAACACAACATCCAGACAGCCTGAAGCTGAAAAACCTGTAACAGGGAATTGGTCTGGCGAATGATCGAAGCGCAGAACATCACAAAACGGTACGGAGACCTGACGGCTATCGAACGGGTCACCTTCACGGCAGCCAAGGGCGAAGTGCTGGCCTTCCTCGGCCCCAACGGAGCCGGCAAGACCACGACCATGCGAATCCTGACCTGCTTCATGCCGGCCACCGAAGGCACGGCCCGCGTCGCCGAGTTTGACTGTTTCGAGCAACCAGCCGAGGTCAAACGCCGCATCGGCTACCTGCCCGAGACCCCGCCCGTGTACCAAGAGTTGACCGTCACCGAGTACTTGACCTTCGTGGGACGGATCAAGGGCCTGGGGGCGGCGGACCTTCGCCGGGGGCTGGACCGCGTGGTGGAGCAGCTCTCGCTGGGCGACGTCCGACACCGCCTCATCGCCAACCTGTCCCGTGGCTACCGGCAGCGCGTCGGCTTGGCCCAGGCCTTGCTGCACGATCCGCCGGTCCTGATCCTGGATGAGCCGACGGTCGGGTTGGACCCCAAACAGATCATTGAAATCCGCGAACTCATCAAGAGCCTGGCCGGTTCGCACACCGTAATCCTCAGCACCCACATCCTGCCGGAGGCCACCGCAGTCTGCCAACGGGTGGTCATCATCAACGGCGGCCGCATCGTGGCGGAGGACACCCCGGAGCGGCTCTCCGCACGGCTGCGCCAGTCCGAGAAAATCAGCGTCACCGTGAAGCAGCCGCCGGCCGACCTGACGGCCCGTCTGCAGGCGCTGCCGGGCATCCTCAACGTCTTCGAGACGGCCGACTCCGGCGCCCTGCTCCTGGAATGCGCGCTCGGACAGGACCGGCGGGACGACATCGCCCGCTACATCGTCAGCAACGGCTGGGGCCTGATCGAGCTCAAGACCGTCTCGCTGACCCTGGAAGACGTCTTCCTCCACCTGATCCAGCACGAGGAGGGCCTGGCCGGAACAAGCCCCTCCCAGGGGCCACCCTCTATCCAGGAGCCGCGCAACGCATGACACCGGTCCTCGCCATCGTCGCCAAAGAACTGCGGTCCTATTTCGTGTCGCCGATCGTCTACGTGGTCAGCGCCGTCTTTCTCTTGATCTTCGGCGTGCTGTCCTACCTGGCGGTGGTGAACGCCGGGAGCCAGGCGATCCGGCTGATGCAGATCCAGGGCGCGGCGCCCCAGCTCAACCTGAACGATCTGGTGTTCCGCCCCACGTTCTACAGCCTGGCGATCGTCCTCATGCTCGTCCTCCCCTTGCTCACCATGCGTCTGTTCGCGGAAGAACGCAAACTCAAGACCTTCGAACTGCTGATGACCTCCCCCATCGGCATTCATGAAATCGTGATCGGGAAATTTCTGGGCGTCTATACGGTCTTCCTGGGCCTGCTGGTCCTGACCGGCCTCGTCCCCCTGGTCCTCTCGATCTACAGTAGCTTCGACTGGAACCCGGTCCTGACCAGTTACCTGGGCCTTGCCCTCCTCGGCGGCCTCTTCCTGTCCACCGGCGTGATGACGTCGGCGCTGACGGAAAACCAGATCGTCGCGGCCTTCCTCAGCTTCGGCCTGCTGATCCTCGTCTGGCTGCTGGGGGGCGTGGGCGCCGTCCTGGGGGACACGCCGATCGGCCACCTGGCCTCGTACCTCTCGTTTATCGAACACTATGACCGCCTGGTCCGAGGGTTGATCGACACGAAGGACCTGATCTATTACGGCTGCGGGCTGGCATTGACGCTGTTTCTGGCCCATCGGGTGGTGGAGTCGCAGCGGTGGAAATAACAAAGAGAGCGAGGGGGGCTTGGGCCGACTCCTGTGCTCGCTCGATGCGCGCAGTGGGAATCAGCCTCAGCCCCCTCCCGGAAAAAGGC
>VGXD01000334.1 GCA_016873525.1 Nitrospira sp.
GGAAGCCAAGGTCCTGCCGGAAAATCTCCAGGAATTGCAGCAAAAGGTCGCGTATGCGGAGCAGTTCAAGCGCATCGCCAACCAGATCCATGCCGCCAAGGACATGGATCAAATCCTGCTCGACCTCCACAAGGAAATTCTGGCGCTGTTCGACGCCGAGCAGATGACGCTCTACGCCGTGGACAGCGAGCGCAAGGAAATTTACTCCCGCGTCCCCCACATCGACCACGTTGAGGAAATCCGAATCCCCATCAACGAACAGAGCCTGGCCGGCTTCACCGCGAAGTTCCTCCGGCCGGTCAACATCGTGAACGCCTACGAGCAAGCCGAACTCGCCGGCATCCACCCCGCCTTGGTCTTCGATCATTCCTGGGACCAGCGCACGGGCTTCAAGACGAAGCAGGTCCTGACCTATCCCATCGTCGCAGAAAACAAATATCTGATGGGGGTCATCCAGCTCCTCAACAAAAAACAGGGCGACCGCTTCACCAAGAAGGACGAGGAATCGGTCGCCGAAATTGCCAAGAGCCTCGGCATCGCCTTCTCCAACCTGCGCAAGCTGGCGAAGAAGACCCCGACCAAGTTCGACGCCCTCGTCGCCAACAACCGCCTGACCCAGGCCGAGCTGGAGCAGGCGATCGCCGACGCCCGCAAGGGCCCCGTCGATATCGAGACGCTCCTGATCGATAAATACAAGGTGCCCAAGACGGAGATTGGAAAGACCTTAAGCCAGTTTTACAAATGTCCCCACGTCGAGTATGACGACCGGATTTTGGTGGAGCCGGACCTGCTCAAAACGCTGAACACCGACTACCTCAAGAAAAATTTCTGGACCCCCCTCCGGCGCGACAAAACGATCGTCGAGGTCCTGATCGACGACCCGAACGACTTGGACAAAATCCAGGACATCAAGCGCATTTTCCCCGGCCAGAGCATCCGTTTTGTCGTCGGCCTCCGCCGCGACATCCTGCAATTCCTGCGGGCCGCCACCGGCGAAACGGAACAGACCTCCAAGGGTTCCCTGTCGGAAATTCTTGGCGCATTGGCCAGCGAGGCCGAGGCGGAACCGAAAGCCGAAGAAGCCGCCGCCTACGCCGTGGACGAAAACGACAGCGCCATCGTGCGGCTGGCCAACCAGATCGTCGCCGACGCCCACCGGATGGGGTCCTCGGACATCCACATCGAACCCTACGGGGAGAAGAAAGAGACGATCGTCCGGTTCCGCGTCGACGGCAGCTGCTTCGAATACATGAAAATTCCTCCCGGCTATCGGCGGGCCATCGTGTCCCGCTTCAAGATCATGGCCAACCTGGACATCGCCGAACGCCGGAAGCCCCAGGACGGCAAGATCAAATTTCGCCTCGGAGACACGCGTGAAATCGAACTCCGCGTGGCCACCCTGCCGACCTCGGGAACGGGCAACGAAGACGTCGTCATGCGCATCCTGGCCGCCAGCGAGCCGCTCCCCCTGGACAAAATGGAGTTCACCCCGCGCAACTTGCGCGAGCTGATCCGCATTGCGGAAAAACCCTACGGCATCATCCTCTGCGTCGGCCCGACCGGGTCAGGGAAAACCACCACCCTGCACTCGGTGCTGGGCCACATCAATAAGCCGGAGCGAAAGATCTGGACCGCGGAGGACCCGGTCGAAATCACGCAGCACGGTCTGCGCCAAGTGCAGGTCCAGCCGAAAATCGGCTTCACCTTCGCGATCGCCATGCGCGCCTTCCTCCGCGCGGACCCGGACGTCATCATGGTCGGCGAGATGCGCGACAAGGAGACCGCCGACACGGGCATCGAGGCCTCCCTCACCGGCCATCTGGTCTTCAGCACCCTGCACACCAACAACGCCGTGGAAACCGTGACCCGCCTCCTGGACATCGGCTGCGATCCCTTCAGCTTCTCGGACGCGATGCTCGGCGTGCTGGCGCAACGGCTCTGTAAGCGAATCTGCAAGGACTGCAAGGAGGACTACCGCCCACAACGGGAAGAATACGACGATCTCGTCCACGGCTACGGCGCGCCTTATTGGGAGAAGCTCGGGGCCGCCTACGACGACGCTTTCAAGCTCTATCGCGGGAAGGGCTGCGAGACCTGCAACAAAACCGGCTTCA
>VGXD01000335.1 GCA_016873525.1 Nitrospira sp.
GGTGACGTGCAGCCCCCAGCTCTTGCCGAACAGCGTGATCGTCCCGGTGTCGGCCGCCAAGAGCGCCTGGAGGTTCGGGTCCTTCTGTACGGGATTGCTGGCCTTGCGCGTCGAGCCGAAGGCCACCACCGTCGCGTGTTTGAAGGGGATCGTCTTGACGATGCGGAAGAACTCGATGTCCTTCGGGTTCGCGCCGGGCCAGCCTCCCTCGATGTACTGCACACCGAGTTCATCCAATTTCCTGGCCACGCGAACCTTGTCGTCGACCGAGAAGCTGACATCCTCGGCCTGGGCCCCGTCGCGCAGGGTCGTATCGTAGACCTCGAGCGGAAGCACGGAAGCCGCAGGGGCAGGGTGCCTCGTGCCTGACGCGCCGCGCGCCGTATGTTTATCCGTTTTCCCCATTGCCTTCGCTTTCCCCGCCGCCGAATGCCCGCGCCGCTCGCCCCGTGCCTGCGTTTACGCCTGATCCAACCCAAAGGCCCCGTGCAGCGCGCGCATCGCCAGCTCAAGATACTTCGCGTCGATCACGCAGGAGATTTTGATCTCGGAGGTGCTGATCATCATGATGTTGATGCCCTCCCGCGACAACACCTCGAACATGCGCGCCGCGACCCCCGAATGCGAGCGCATCCCCACCCCGACCAGCGACACCTTGGCGATGGCCTCCGTCACCGCCACCGACTTGGCCTCGATGTCCTTCGCAATGCGCTGGACCAAGCTCACCGCCTTGCCCAGGTCCGCCCGAGGCACGGTGAAGGAAATGTCGGTGAGCGAAGCCTGGCTCACGTTCTGAATGATCATGTCCACGACGATGTTGGCCTCGGCCACCGGTCCGAAGATGCGCGCGGCGACCCCCGGCTTATCCGGGACCCCGATGATGGTGATTTTGGCCTGGTTCCGGTCGCCGGTGACGCCGGAGACTGCCACTCGCTCCATATCCTCATCTTCGTTAGTCACGAGCGTTCCCTGCCCCTCCTTGAAACTGGATTTCACTTCCAACGGCACCCCGTGCTTGGCGGCAAACTCCACCGAGCGACTCTGCAAAACCTTGGCCCCCAGACTGGCCAGTTCGAGCATCTCCTCATAGGAGATTTTGTCCAGCCGCCTGGCGGTGGGGACGATGTTCGGATCCGCCGTATAGACCCCGTCCACGTCCGTAAAAATAATGCAGCGATCCGCTTTCAGCGCCGCCGCCAGCGCCACGGCGGTCAGGTCCGATCCCCCCCGCCCCAGCGTCGTGACGTCCGAGCGTTCGTTGATGCCTTGGAACCCGGCCACGATCGGGATAATCCCTTCGGCCAGCGCCTCCCTGATCCGCTCCGCCGTGACCTTGGCGATCCGCGCCTTCGTATGGCTGCTGTCGGTGATGATCCCGACTTGACGGCCGGTAAAAGACTGCGCATTGATGCCGCGCCCGCGCAGGTCCATGGCCAGGAGCGCGATCGTCACCCGCTCGCCCGTCGACAGCAGCAGGTCCATCTCCCGCTCGTCGGGCGAGGGAGTGACCTCGTGGGCCAAGCGCGTGAGCCGGTCGGTCTCGCCGCTCATGGCGGACAGGACCACCACCAAGTCGTGCCCCGCACGCTTGGCTTCGGCCACCTGTTCCGCCACGCGGTGGATGCGTTCCACACTCCCCACGGAGGTGCCGCCATACTTCTGCACAATCAACGCCATGGGGTCTCAACTCCGGGGGAACAATCTGGCGATCAATCTGGTGGCCTCGCGCGTGCCGGCTTTCGCCGCCTCCGCCTCGTTGAATCCACGGCCAGGCGCCGCCGCCTTCTTCGCCGGCCCTTCAGAAAAGGCATAGAGGGCCGCCGGCGCCGCCGCCTGGTTCCGGACAGCCGAGGCCTCGCACAACAAGACGACGCGATACGGACCCAGCTTTTGCAGTCCGTCCAAGATCGTCCCGACGATCTTCCGATCAAACTCCTCCACGACCTTGAGCCTGGCCTTGGGATCCGCCCCCTGCGCCACGTCCTCCGGCATTCGAGCGTGCACGTAGACCAAATCCTTCTTGGCGAGTTCCCGCAACGCCGCTTCGCCTCGGCTGAGAAAATCGGTCCCGCCCGATTCGGTCAACAGGGCCGGATCCACCGCCTCCAA
>VGXD01000336.1 GCA_016873525.1 Nitrospira sp.
TCTGGGACTATGCCGGGATCAGTAGCCTTTCGGCGACCCGTGCCGAGGATCAGGCCATGCACCCAACAGTAAAGCCGGTGGCACTGGTCGCCGATGCGATCCGGGACTGCTCCAAACGCGGCAACATCGTGCTTGATGCCTTTGCGGGCTCTGGCACGACCCTCATCGCGGCGGAGAAGACCGGCCGTACCGCGCGCCTGGTCGAATTTGACCCGCTTTACTGCGACACGATCCTGCGTCGGTTCGAGCGCTATACCGGCAAACTGGCGGTTCTCGCGGGGACCGGCATCACTTTCGAGGACGTGGCGGCGACTGCTCGAGCCAGGGTTCCGTTGGTGGAGGCGGTATAATGAAAAAAACTGACGAGAAGGCTGACTACACCATCGGTTACGGCAAGCCGCCGATCCAACGCCGTTTCAAGATGGGCCAATCAGGCAATCCGAAGGGGCGTCCCAGGAAGATAGTCAAGGAATCGGAGTTGCCGAGGTTTTGTGACAACCATTTAAACGGTCTTCTGGAACGAGAGGTCTTCCGGCTCCTGCATTTGAATGAGAATGGGAATCCGGTCGAGATGAGCGCGGCGCAGGCGATCATGCGCAGCTTTCTCGTTGAGGGCATCAAAGGCAATCGGCTAGCCAAGAAGGACGCTTTGGGATTTCTGCGGCGGGAAGAACAAGAGGCGCTCAAGCGCGCGTGCGATCATTACAAATACTTCGCGCAGAAAAAGGCCGAGGGCGATGCAACGATCGCGCGGCATAAGAAACAGGGCATTCCTCCGCCACGTCTGTTTCCACACCCGGACGACATCCTGCTTGATGAGGCCGAGATGAAAGCTTACATCCTGGGTCCGTTGAGCGAAGACCAAGCCATCCCTTTTGCGCGGTGGGCTCTGTTCCGGGATTTGTTGCATGTACGTTCGGTGTTAAATGAAAAGTACGGCGAGGTTAAGACTATGGAGTGCGGAAGTTTGAGCGCTTCTAGCCTTGATGTCATGGCCGCAATCATCGAGAAGAGTCTTCCGCCGAGTTTTAGAAGGGACAATAGTTCTACGCTCATGTGCATGATGGATCTCCACAGGCAGACCAAGAAACAACTCAGGCAACGGATTCAGGGCCTAAAGGTGGAAATCGCCAACATGCCCACCAGCATCAAAGAACAGCTTGCCGACCGCGCAGGGGCGGCGGATGTTCGGGGGGCTATTGGCGAAAAACTGGCGAAGGCAGCAGATGAGCTACTCAAAAAAACAATTCGTGACCGGGCAAAAGACGGCACGTTCGGCGAAAACAGGCCTCCAGAAGAAGACTGGACCCTTGGCGGCAACGGAGCTAAGTGACACGGGGCTCGCGCCAGGAGGGACCTGGGCGGTATATATGCTCGAGAACTGAGAGGGGCCAAACGTGGCAAAATCGGAAAAACCGCTGCGTTGGCAGAAAGGGCGCCATGCTGTCCAAGTGACTCTACCGGCGCATCGGACCAAGAGCGGCAAGGATGAGGAAGTCGAGTTAGGCTTCCGGTGGAGCGTCGAGGCCACCAAGCCGATAACCACCCGCGGATGAACTCTGGCGGGTCGTCACCGGAGCTTGATCCTAGACCTGGGTCGGCGTAACTACTGCATCATCTGGGACCGCATTATGATGACTTGCTTCAGGGCGTTTTTCCACCTCATAAGGGCCCAAGCAGGCCATCCCTAGACCTGCGTCCAAGGCGGAATGGATGGAACCAGGAAACAGACGACCCTTGAGCGAGCAATTCCCGCCAGGCACCTGGATCAAGCGGGGATCTTCGGGTCCCATTGTGGTGATTGCCATCACCGAAAACATGCTGACCGTGCTCTTGGTCGACGGAATCGCCACTTTCATCGTATCCGATAAAGGTCCCGTGGTCTCGAAGTTGGATAGTCCCCCTCTCGATTTGACTCTGCCACGTGAACAGCGACGACTGTGGTTCTGGCGGAACAAGGACATGTTCCAAGGCCATCGGCCCTGTCCGTGCTGCGGCTACCCCAATCTTGGCATCGGGGATGCGTTCGGCATCGAACCGGTGCAGTGCCTCATCTGCGGCTGGATGGATCAATGGGATGAAGAGAAAGATGCCG
>VGXD01000337.1 GCA_016873525.1 Nitrospira sp.
CGGCGCTGGAATTCATGCTGCGGATCAAAAAGATCGAGGGCAAGGCCGTGCTGGTCCCGACGAACACGAATTTCGCCACGGTCGCGGCCATTATCCGCGCGGGCGGCGAGGCCCGCTACCTGGACATGGACAAGAAGACCTTTGCCCCGACCTTGGCCATGGTTCAAGAGGCGATCAAACGGCACCAGGCCAAGAGCCGGGCGCCGGTGGCCGGGGTCCTCTGGGTCCACATCGGCGGAGTGGTGTCGCCCGAGTTTCCCGAGGTCGTGAGCTACTGCCGCAAGCAGGGCCTGTTCGTGATGGAGGATGCGGCCCATGCGCACGGCAGCCAGCTCAAGGGCGTGAAGTCCGGAAACCTGGCCGACGCCGCAGCCTTTTCTTTTTTCCCCACCAAGGTGATGACGACCTGCGAGGGGGGGATCATTACGACGAACAGCGACGAGGAAGATTATTCGGCCCGGTCGTTTCGCAACCAGGGCAAGCGGGGCATGAACTTCGGCGGGCTGCACCACGATTTCGGCAACAGCAGCCGGATCACGGAGCCCGGCGCCTTGCTGGGTCTGATCCAGTTGAAGAAGCTTCCGCAGATGTTGGCCCGGCGGCAGAAGGGCTATGAGATCATCGCAAAGGCGCTGGACAAGGCGGGGCTCAGCTACGTGTCGACCGCGCACATGGACGCGGCCAGCCAGTACAAGCTGATCGTCCACGTGCCGGAGGGGCGCCGGACGGACGATCTGAAGAAGACGTTGAGCGGCGAGGGGGTCCAGTGCGGCGGCGGCGTGTACGATCTGCCCTGCCACAAACAGCCGGTCTTCGAAGGGGTCTGCGCGGGGGAGACCTATCCCGGCGCGGACCGCTGGTGCCCGAACCATCTGTGCCCGCCGCTCACCTCCGGCATGACGGAGGACGACGCCCGTTACGTCGGTGAGATGCTGGTCAAGCACCTGGCCTGAACGAAGGGGCGATCGTGGCAAGCGAGGGTCGCATGAAAGACTTTGCCGTCGTCGGAGGAGGCATCGCCGGGCTGGCGATCGCCGAGATGCTGCAACGATCGGGGGCCTCGGTGGTCCTGATCGAGAAGAACAAGACCCTCTGCGCCGAGGCCTCGGCCGAGCAGCAAGGCTGGTTCCACACCGGCGCCCTCTACACCGCCCTTCCCAACAACTTCTTCTGCCGCACGATGGTGGGCAACCTCGACGACCTGGTGGATTATTACGGCGGGTTTCCCAACATGAACCTGCGGGTGGACAAGCACATCTACACCACCAACCGGGAGGGCTGGTTCTCAAACCGGACCAACTTCTACGCCTACACGAGTTGCGCCGGCGTCGGCTGGAAATGGAAGCTGCCCTGGGCTGTGGCCCTCTACCGAGCCAAACGGCGCATGTCCTGGTTTGAAACCCTGGATGCGTCGCGGAGTCTGAGCCACCAACTGGGGTTCGGGGCCAAACCCCTACAGTACGTGGTGCATCGCTCCTCCCTGGGCGTCAACCTCGACCACGTGGCCTTTGCGCTCAAGTCGCGGGATCGGGCGATGAACACGCGGATGATCGCGGTGGACCTGCTGCGGTCCTTCCTCGCCAGCGGGGGCGACGTGCAGACGCAGACCAGGGTCCTGGGCGTGGAGAAAGGCGCGGTGCTGACCAAGGCGGCCACCGGCGAGGCCTCCGCCAAGATTCCGGCCAGGCACGTGATCCTGGCGACCGGCAAGGACACGACCGCGTTCGAGACCAAAACGAAGGTCTTCATCAGCCCCCTCATGGTCGTCTACCCGGCGCTCAGCGACATGAATTTCGTGCGCATGTCCCCGCACATGGAGGAGACGATCAACCACATCTGCCATCGCAACAATGGGTTGGAATATTCGTTGATCGGAAACGCCGTCTACCACGATGCGCAGCGAGGGACCGGCGAGGTGTTGGAACGGGTCCGGGCCAATATGTTGGGGCTGGCGAGCCGCGTCTTCGGCCAGGTCGAGGCCAAGAACACCGACCTGTTTTTCGGCTACAAAACCGAGGTGTCGTCTTCCTCGTCGATCAGAAACTACCTCTATCACATCCTCGATCGGGGCGACTACACGCTGGCCCT
>VGXD01000338.1 GCA_016873525.1 Nitrospira sp.
GGACCGTACCAGATCGTCATGCCGGCTCCCAAATGACAGTCCGCACTTCTGAAGCGCGCTCGTAAAATCCTGACAAGCCGCTGCAAAATCAGCAGCTGTTACGACAGGAGGGGGCATCGGCAATGAGATATCGACGCGATCGAAACCGTCGAGAAGGTCTCGATTGGCGATCGAATGATACGCCGCGTTTAGAATGCTCACGAGCGCCGGCGGTGCTTCGGTGAGATACGCGCCTTGGTTTAGAGCAGGCTCCGAACTGTAGAACAACTTGGCATCTGTCTCGGCGAGGCACGCCAAGAGCTGCTCTTTGAACGGCGAAGCGAAGAAGACACTGCGGTTCAGCGGTGGCTCGAGGTTCTGGCAGTTCTTAAGCTGGATTCGATACCCAGGTTGATTACCCCATTCGGTGCCTGGTACTCCCATGAAGGTATCATCTGCCTGTCCTGCAACCTCTGATACCGCAGTAAAGCCATCGTTGTCAGTAAGATGGAGGACGACGTCCCCTAGTTCGACCTCTCGCATCGTTCGGTAAATATCGGCGTTTCCGCGACTCCTTTGCGGAGACCACAGCGCTTTTCCCAGCGCGTGCTCGCCGTGCATGCGATCTGGGCGACCAGAGACAAGGGTCTTTTCTATCCACACACGACGCATAGGGTCTGAGTCAGAGGAATCGCCTTCGATTGCTGGCGCCCAACGCGACTTGATCATCGGTTCGTAGAAGTCGAAGTCAGGTCGCCCAAGCTCTTTGCCTAGACCGGTTCTTACAGCACGCAGTCGACTGTCAATGCTCCCCACGCGCGGGTCGTACTGAGGAAATGCCTCTAGGACACGCTTCTTGTGGCTGTCTGTCCCTATGCGTTCAAAGTCATCCGGCAGCAGAAGGTGCATTGACACGTTGCGCATCAGCGCAGTACTGCTGCTCGACACCGCTGCCATCACATCGGTGGTGACCGACTCCAGGGTCGATGCGATGAATTTTGTATCAGGTTGCCCTAGAAGCGATCGCCCGAGTCCGATAAGGAATGAGAAATTCCAGGGCAGGCCCGTGTTGTAATACGTGCCCGGGTGCCCGATTCCAGAGGTGGCGTACGCCGCCTGAACCGTCGCAAGATCCAAACTTCCTGTCAGCCCATTCCAGCCGGCGACCTCTTTCAGCCGCGTCACTTTGCTGGCGGCCGTCATCTGATCTGGATAGAGGTAGTAGAACGAAAGGATGTCGACGGCCACCTTCAGCACGTCATCATTTGCGCCGGCTAGCTGGTCTTTGAGCTTCTCAAAGAAGGTGCGCTTGCTGATGTCAGGATGCTCGACGAAGGCCTGCCAGAGGTACGTAAGACTACCCTCCGTCCACGGCGACGTGCCAGACCAGTTCAGCGCGCCGGTTCCCGACAGACATCTGTCTCTGAAAACCCCGGCGGCATGATAGATCGCATCGCGATTTGGATATCGTGCCAAGACTTAGTTCTCCGACGTTCGTTACGAGGGTGTTAGTCGATCATGCTGGCTTTGTCACTGGGATCTAATCGACGGCGATGCATGATACGCCACAAGCCCGGGGGCACCCCATTGCCTATCAATACTCTGACCGTACAAGTTCTTCCTCCTCCTCTTCGACAGCACAGGGCCCGCATGCGCACCCGCCTTCTCATACTCACCCTCCCCCTCGCCCTCCCCGCTCAGCATCGCACGCTGACGGCTGCCGACTACGACCGCGCCGTCAAAATGCTCGGCCAGAACGTGAACTCCCTCGTCGTCGGCGGCCAGGTGAACCCCACCTGGACCCCCGACGGGAAGTTCTACTACCGGGCCACTCGGCTCGACGGCACCACCTGGCTGCTCGTTGACCCGGCCAAGAAGAAGTCGGGCCCGCTCTTCGACCACACTAAGTTGGCCGCCGCTGTCAGTTCGGCGTCAGGGGGCTCCTACACGGCCTCCACCCTCCCCTTCACCGCCCTCGACCACTCGGCCAAGGGCGACTCGATCCGGTTCAACACGGGCGGCAAGCGCTACGCCTGCGCCCTCAAGACCTACACCTGCGCCGCCACGGGCGCCGCCGGCGCCGAGTCGAT
>VGXD01000339.1 GCA_016873525.1 Nitrospira sp.
GGCCTCCTGTCGAATGTATCTACATTGTAGACACGTCGTACGGACATTCCAATGTGGCCGGTACTGCTCCGCAACGCGATCCCGGACTTCCCCCGGCCATCTCTGGCCGGGGGATGTATTGGTGGCGGAACACGGAACCGAACCGGCGTCCGCATCCAGAACCAAATGGTAACGCTTTGGCCTTGAGGACGTGGCTTCGATGAAACGGCCGAATCCCCTCGCAGGCGCATGGGCCCATCGCCTCAAATCACGGAAGCAATGACCAGCTGCCGTCCGAGCAGGCTCACCCCATGAGCCACTGGCCCATCACAATCCACCATTTGCCCAAAAATAGACAATTTTGCACTACCATGTACGCATCTACAACCGGAGCGGCATTGAACCCCATGGCTTCGCCTATTGCCAAGCAAGAGATCCTGACCATCAAGGAGCTCGCAGAGCATCTGAAGGTCAACGAGCGGACGATTTACCGGCTTGCGTCTGCCAAAAAGATCCCGGCTTTCAAAGTCGGTGGGAGTTGGCGCTTTTCGAAGGCCGACATTGATGCATGGATCAAGCAGCAGTCCATTGAAGGCACAGGGTCTCAAGGGTGAAAGAAGCGAATCAACACAACAAACTGGAGCGCCTCGGGTTCAGTTATGAGCGCGGCGGGGTCCATACCGCTCGGACGATGATGCTCGCCGAGTTGCGCGCATTGCTGTCCTTTGTGGACGCGGCCGACGCAGCCAGGGTCGACTACCTGGAAGCCATCCAAACCGCCAATTGCCTGGGCAAGCGCTCGGGCAAGACGCGGACGCTGACCTTCCGGCACCTGGCCGATCTCTACGCGCTTGATCCCAGCTTGTTGGTGTTCCGTGCCCTGCGTTTCTTCTGGCAACGCGATGTGGATGGGCAGCCGCTCTTGGCAGCGCTGTGCGCCTACTCGCGTGACCCCATGCTTCGGGCCACAGCCCCCTTTGTCCTGGATTTCCAGGAAGGCGCCACCGTCACCCGTGAGCGGATGGAAGAGTTCATCGATGCACAAGAGCCGGGGCGCTTCAGCAAGGCCACGCTCAAGTCCACCGCGCAGAACATCAACTCGTCCTGGACGCAATCGGGTCACCTGGTTGGCCGAGTCCGCAAGGTGCGAGCCCGCGCGGTAGCGACGCCAGGCACGGTCTCGTTGGCACTGCTTCTGGGCTACGTCAGCGGTCTGCGCGGTGAGTCGCTGTTCAAGAGCGACTTCACCCGGATGCTCGACTGTTCATTCGAAAAGACGATCGAGTTGGCCGAGGACGCCTCGCGCAGGGGCTGGATCTCGCTCAAGCGCGTCGGCCAGGTGGTCGAGGTGCTTTTCCCGAACCTGATCACCGCGCAGGAAATGGAGTGGCTCCGTGAGCAGAATTAAGCGATTGATCCAGTCGTACAGCAAGTACGTGGCTGTGCCTTGGCGCGATGACGCGGCCGCCGCTCAGCGCGTCATCTTCTGCGTGTATCACGAGACGGAAGAGCTTCGCCTGCGGGCCAAAGTCGACGAGTTTGAGATCGCCACCCGTGCGGCGGGCCACGACTGGGCTTTGTTCGATCTGACGGACTCGTTCCCGAGCTGGCTGGCGTCCCAACGGTACGCCAAGAGCTACTTCCAGAAGCCCAACCTGCTATCCACGCTGCTGCCCAAATACCTCGGCCACATCGAAGCCGAATTCGAGGCATTCCTGCAGGAAAAGAACGTCGGCGAGGACTTTGTGGTGGCACTCAAAGGCGTGGGCACTTTGTTTGGCTTCCTGAAGGTCAAAGAGGTCGTGGACAAGCTCGCGCCCAAGGTGAAGGGCCGGCTGCTGGTGTTCTTCCCTGGCAGCTACGAAGACAACAACTACCGCCTGCTGGACGGGTACGACGGCTGGAACTACCTCGCCGTACCGATCACAGCGGACAAGGAATTTTGATTATTGAGCCTTGCATAAATGCCTTGCAACTTTTCCGTATGCCGTGAGTCCAATCCGATGTACATTCCCGGACGGAGCGAGCATGCGGAAGTCAGAAAAGGTCGGTCGGGAGCTGCA
>VGXD01000340.1 GCA_016873525.1 Nitrospira sp.
ATCAGGGTGTAATGGATCAGGCGCGTGAGGTCAACGGGGCCGACCGCCACCCCGCACATGTAGGAGTCCCGCAACACGTAGTCCAGGTTGTCGGCCGTATAGATGCCGCCGATGACCGGCTGCAGAAAGGTCAGCCATTTGGGATAGGTCGAGCTGTCCTTGTCCGGGTCCTTCAGGATCAGGAAGGCGATGTGATTCGGGTCGAGCTGTTCTCCGGGCAGGAACGGCCCGTTGGGGCTGCGACGGATCTTGCGGATGATCTTGCCCAGGTGCTCCCTGATGATGACCTGCCCGATGCGTTCGTGGGTCAGTCCGAACTGTTCCAGGAAATTTTCGTCGAAAAAGTGGCAGAAGGGGCCGTGGCCGATGTCGTGCACCAGGGCCGTGACGCGGAGCAGTTCTTCGATGTAGTGTTTCGACGGCAGGTCCGCGCAAACCTTGGCGAGCGACGGGTAGAGGTGGCGGGCAAAGCGGCCGGCGACGTGCATGACGCCCAGCGAGTGCTGGAAGCGGCTGTGCTCCGCCGAGGGATAGACCCAGCGGGCGCTTTGGAGTTGGTAGATATAGCGCAGCCGTTGGACCCAGGGCGAATCGATGAGGTCCTTTTCGGTTCGTTCCGAGTGGTCGGCGGCGGCGTAGGGAACGGTGAAGGAGATGTACTCGTGGATCGGATCGGCGATCAAGGCCGAGCCGTCATAGGGTGCGCTGGCATCGGGCGGTTTGATGGTCATGGGTTGGGATCCTGGGCCATCCTAACGCAGACCGGTTTCCGGCGGCAATGGGCGCTCCGCGGTTGGGGGCTTGCGGCGGCGATACTTTGCGATCAAGGCATAGGCAGCCGGGTAGCCGACGAGCGCTCCCAGCAGGCTCAAGACGGTGCCCCCGACAAAAAATGGAAGTGCGTAGGGAAGCAGTTGTTCGTAGAGGGACAACAAGCGCAGATCGCTCCAGTTGAGGTGCGGTGTCTGCGGCATGCCCATGAGTTGAAAGCCTGTCCAGAGGGTTGTGCCTAGGATCGCGACGATCGTCAGGGGATTGTTGATGGAGGCTCCGGCCAAGAGCGCAATCAAGTTCAGCCGGAAGGCCCAGACACAGAAGATGACGATTAATGTGTGGGGGTACACCGGCGCAAAGGCGATGAAGACTCCTACGGCGAAGGCCAGGGCGATTTGATGGGGAGGGGCGTGCAGGTGCAGGATCTGCGTGAGGTAGGAGCGGCAGCGTTCGAGTACAGCCATGATGCTACGACCCGGCCCTGTTCGGCTTCCGAAAGTGTTGGTAGCTGGAGACGGCGAGCTTCTTCGACCGTCCCGTCTCGTCTCTGAGGCGGAGCCCAAACGATCTTGGCCTGATGACGCCGATGGGCGTGATCCCGTAGGGAGCCTTGCTGGCCAGGCGGTCCAGTTTCGCCTGCTGGCTCGGGGGGACCGTGAACAGCAATTCGTAGTCCTCTCCCCCGGTGAGCGCGAGATGGAGGGGGTCCGCTTGGTGGGCCTGCGCGTAGGCTCGACAGGCAGGCGAGAGGGGCAACGCCGCTGCCTGGATTTCAGCTCCGACCCCGCTTTGTTCGCAGAGGTGAGCCAGGTCTCCGGACAGGCCGTCCGAGAGGTCGATGGCGGCCGTGGCAAGGCCGTGCGACGTCAGCATGAGGCCGGCGGCGATCCGCGCCGTGGGGCGTAAGTGCCGGGTCATGAGGGCTTGTTCATAGCCAAGAGTTTTATGCCGGCGCCGGGTTGTGAGGAGCGTCAGTCCTGCCAGCGAATCGCCCAGGGTGCCGGTGACGTAGAGCAGGTCGCCCACCCGCGCTCCGTTCCGTGTCAGGATCCGATCGGGTGGAGCGGTTCCCGTCAAGGTGATACCGATGAACAATCCGCCGCGAGAGGCCGAGGTGTCTCCGCCGACGAGGTCCACGTCATGTTGCCGGCAGGCCTTCATCAGTCCGCCGTAGAGTTGTCGGATCTGCGCCACCGTTTGGGTAGCCGGGAGGGCCATGGCAACCAACAGATGCCGTGGGGTCCCACCCATCGCGGCGATGTCGCT
>VGXD01000341.1 GCA_016873525.1 Nitrospira sp.
TTCTTCGCGCTGCACAGAGCTGCCAAAACCCAGACGCCTACTGAGACAGATTGAGAGGGCGAGCGAGCTTCTTTAAAACGTGAGCGTCCCCTCCACGACCATCACCGCCTGCCCGCCGACCTTGACCTCTTGAATAGCGTCGTCATCGGACTCGATTTGAATCACAATTCGGGACGGCCGCTCCACCTCGTAGCCTTGCTCCGCAATGATCTCGGTCGTCGGCCCCACCTCCACAACCCCGTACTGGACCAGATAGGCGCCCAAGGCGCCGCTGGCGCTGCCGGTGGCCGGATCTTCCAGCACGCCGATCGGCGACGCAAACATGCGCGTATGGACGGTGGACGCCTCCTCCACCGTCATGGTGGTGAAGACCATCATGCCGTTGGCGCCGTACCGCGCGCAGAGGTCGGTGATGGCGGCAGCATCGGGCACGATCGACCGCACCGCCGTCAGCGTCCGCACCGGCACGATCATCACGGGCAAGCCGGTGGACACCACCTCGACCGGCAGCTTGGTTCCGGTGATCACTCCCTTGGCAAGGCCCAGCACATTGGCGACTTCGAAGAGGTCCGTGATCGGCTCGACCGCGCCCAGGAACTGCGGCTTCGGCTGCGACATGATGACACGGGTAATCTCGCGCTTGTCGCTGTGCACTTCCACGGGAAAGAGCCCGATGTTGCATTCGTAAAACAAGCGGGCGATGGGCTCTTTGAGCGGCACGCGGCCCAACGTGCCCAGCACGAAGAACGCGCCCACGACCGGGTGCCCCGCAAAGGGAATCTCTTGGGTGGGGGTGAAGATGCGGACCTTCGCCACCGCCACCGGATCCTCCGGGGGCAGCACGAAGACGGTCTCGGAGAGGTTCATCTCCCGAGCGATCTGTTGCAATTCCTGATCGGTAAGGCCGGTCGCGTCCGGGACCACCGCCACCGGATTCCCGCCGAACGGCTGATCGGTAAAGACGTCGGCTTGATAAAACTTGAGGCTGCGTCGCTCTGGGCTCATAAGCTGATGCGCCGTACTCTAGGTCAGCCCGCGCCCGTTGTCAACGCACCCTCGGCGGCCGGGCCAAGCCGCGCCGCGATCAGGCCGGCACCGCCAGCGCTTCGTAGGCCTGCGTCAGGGGATGTTGCAGGTACTCTTCCACGTAATTCTTGAGGAAGCCGTTTCGGTACAACTGCCGGTTGGCAAAGCCCGTGTCGAGCTTGTGGAGGACCTTGACCTTCACCTTGGTCTTGCGCGCGAACTCCTCGAGGCTGACCCCGGCGATGTCCCGGTAGGGGCCCCGTCCGGATTGCATCACGCACTTCGGGATGTGCACCACCTTCTCGCCGGTCAACCGCCGGGCAATGTCGTCGAAGGTCAGCAGGACCGTGCAGTCCGACTCCGCGCCGAGCATCGCGTTCGGCACGTACAGGAACTTGGCGCGCCCTTTGCGATACATCGCAAGAATTTTGTGCACGCTCCGCGCCATCACCACCGTGTCTTTTTTCTCCAGCTCCAGCGCGTCGAACTGGTTCACGATTTTCCGTCGGTTCAGGAAGGCCGTGATGTAGGCTTCCGTGTGGATGGTGGTCATGTTCGGAAGACCGGCGTCGTAGATGCGTCGGGCTTCCTCGGGAAGAAACCGGCGCCCCCGCAGCATCGCCTCGGCCGTCTCCTTCTTGATCCCCCGCACCGGCGTGAGGCAGCCCATCCACAACACGCATTTTTGATTGACGGCGGCAATCATCTCGGCATCCTTCGACATGGTCCGGGAGTCGAAGCAGTAGAAGTTGGCCGACGACACCGCCGGGCCGTCCAGGACTTTCAGCAGGTGTTTCACCGCCGGGGCATGGGGCATGAGCCGCTGCCGGTATTCTCCGAGCGTGATCACCGACAATTCGAAGTTGATGCGCCCCGGATACTGCGCCGCCAGTTGGTGAATCTTGGGGACGTGGACGAAGCCGACCGTGAAAAACGTGAGGTTTTTGTCGGTGTACTTGAGAAAGTCCTCCACCCACTCCATCGCCTTGGGGTGGAGGAACAAATCCGTCCACT
>VGXD01000342.1 GCA_016873525.1 Nitrospira sp.
AAATAACACAGCACTGTATCGGAAAGCCGCGCTGCCTGTCAACCGACGGAGAACGTAGGGGAAGGTGCCTCCGAGCAGGACAGGGGAGCGGTGCCGGCCCGGCCGACATAGGCCCGCCGGCCCTCGACCTGATCCATCGCCGACCGGGCACGGACAGCCGTCCGCTCGTCCCGGAAAATCCCGAACACGGTGGCGCCGCTGCCGGAGAGCAAGGCCGCCTCGGCCCCCTGCGCCATCAACTCTGCCTTGATCGCGCCGAGAACGCCGTGGGTCGGAGCCAGGGCCGCTTCAAAATCGTTCTCCATCAACGGGATGACCTCGTCCCAGGACAAGCGGCTCTGCCCTGCAATCCGGCCGAGCGCATCCGGCAAGGGATCGGTGCCCTGACGCGAGCCGGCCAGTCGTTCGTAGGCCCAGCGGGTCTCGATGGGGAACCCTGGATTGACCAGCACCACCCACCGCTGCCCGGCCAAGGCCAGAGGAGAGACGGCCTCCCCTCGGCCGCGCACGACCGCGCAGGGCGCGAAAAAAAAGAAGGGCACATCGCTGCCGATTTGCTGCCCCACGGCAACCATCTCGTCCGCAGACCATCCGAGCCCAAGCAGGCGGTTCAGCCCGACGATCGCCGCCGCGGCATCGCTGCTCCCTCCGCCCAGGCCGCCCCCCATCGGAATCCGCTTGGCGATGTGAATATCCAGGCTCACCGACAGCCCGGCCCGCTCCAACACGGCCGCAACCGCACGGGCCACCAGGTTCCGCCCGTCCGTCGGCAAGGTCGGCTCGTCGCAGGACAGCCTCAGCCCGTCGGAGTCGGCGCGCAGGCGAAGATGCAGTTCGTCTTCCAGCGCCACGGTCTGCATCAACGACCAGAGGTTGTGATAACCATCGGGCCGGCGATCCAGCACTTTCAAAATCAGGTTGACCTTCGCCGGAGCGGAAACCCGGATTGTCTTCATCGTGCGTCCATTCTCCCTGCCTGGGCTCGACATCGTTTGCGGAACTAATCCCGCCCGCCCTTGATGGCGTACTTCTCCAACCGATAGCGAAACGACCGCGTATTGAGGTGCAGCAGCTTGGCCGCCTTCTTCTTCACCCACTTGGCCCGCTCCAAGGCCTTGAGCAAGAGATTCTTCTCAAGGGTGCTGATCAGCTCCTCCAAATCCAACCCGTTCGGGGGCAGATCGGTGGGATAGGCCTGAACCGACGTGGCGGGACGGTGCAGCCAGCTCCGGATATCCTCGTCCGTGATCTGCGGGTTCGAGGCAAAGGCCACGGCGCGTTCGATCAAGTTTTCCAACTCCCGCACATTGCCCCGCCATTCATGGGCAACCAGCAAGCGCAGGGCTTCGGGTGTGAGCGCCGGCACCGGCTTCCCGCTCGCACGCGCAAACCGTTCCAGAAAATGCTGCGCCAAGAGCGGGATGTCGCCGCTGCGGAGACGCAGGGGGGGGAGTTGGATCGGGATCACGTCCAACCGGTAGTAGAGGTCTTCGCGGAAGCTGCCGTCCGCCACCGCCTTTTCCAGGTCTTTGTTCGTGGCGGCAATGATCCGCACATCCACCTTCACGTCGCGGGTCCCTCCGACCCGGCGAAATTCCCGCTCCTGGATGACGCGAAGCAGCTTGACCTGGGTCGCCGACGTGGTCTCGCCGATCTCGTCCAGCAGGATCGTCCCGCCGTTGGCCACTTCGAACAGGCCGGCTTTGTTGGAGACCGCGCCGGTAAAGGCGCCCTTCATGTGTCCGAACAGCTCGCTCTCCAGCAGCGGCTCCGGCAAGGCGCTGCAATTGACGGCTACGAACGGCAGTTGGCTCCGCCCGCTGTTGTAATGAATGGCGCGGGCCACCAGTTCCTTGCCCGTGCCGCTCTCGCCGAAAATCAGCACGTTGCTCTTGCTGTCCGCGACTTTGCGCACCATCTCGAAAATCTTCTGCATCGCTTCGCTCTGGCCGACGATCTGGGCAAACGACGACTGGCCGGCCATCTCCCGCTTCAGCAGCATGTTCTCGGTCGAGAGCCGGCGCTTCTCCA
>VGXD01000343.1 GCA_016873525.1 Nitrospira sp.
GACGGTTTGCTATAAAGCAAGCCTATGAATTTTCTCGGAATCAGGCTGTTTGATCTTGCCTTTGAGAGGCCCGTGCCTCTTCCCGTGGTTACCCAATTCATCGCCGGGTGAGATGCCAAGCCCATGCAGCTCCTTAAGAGTCTGATTACACGTCTGTCCAACAGCCTCTTGGCCTCGGTGCCAGGCCATCGCGGCGGCGGGGACTCGGCAGGAACCGCCTCGCCGGTGCGCCTGGTTTCGCGCAACCCCCATGCCGCTGCGGCTTCGGATCAGGACGGGCGGAGGGTTTCCGGCTCATCGATGGGGCAATCGGAGTCCGTCGATGAGGCGGTGCGCCGCAGCCAGTCCTGGTTTTTATCCAGACAACATCCCCATGAAGGTTATTGGGTTGCGGAGCTTGAGGCCGATACCACCCTCACGTCCGAGTACCTGATGCTCCGTCGTTTCTTGGGGCTGGTGGATCCGGAACGGGAGCGCAAGGCGGTGCGCTATCTTCGGGTGATGCAATTACCCGAGGGCGGCTGGCCGATTTACTACGGCGGACCCTGTGAAATCAGCGCCTCGGTCAAGGCCTACTTCGCCCTGAAATTGTCCGGGGTGTCGGCCGAGGAGCCCTTCATGCTGCGGGCGAAAGAGGCCATTCGCGCGCGGGGCGGGGTGGTGGCGGCCAACGTGTTTACGAAGATCACGCTGGCGCTCTTCGATCAGTACGACTGGCGCGGCGTGCCCAGCATGCCGCCCGAAATCATCCTCTTTCCGAAGCGGTTTTATTTCAGCGTCTACGCCCTGTCCTATTGGTCCAGGGTCGTTCTCATTCCTCTCCTGATCATCTTCACGCATCGGCCGGTCTGCCGCATCCCCCGCGAACAAGGGATCGACGAGTTGTTCGTGCAGCCCCGCGAGCAAGTGGCCTTCAACAAGGTTCCGCCGTTCAAGAAAGACGCGGCCTGGTTCACGTGGCGAAATTTCTTCATCACCCTCGACCGGGGGCTCAAACTCTACGATCGCATGCCGATCCGCGCGCTGCGCAACGCGGCCGTCCGGAAGGCGGCGGAGTGGATGATGGCCCATGTACAGGGCTCCGGAGGGCTCGGCGCAATTTATCCGGCGATGGCCAATTCGGTCGTGGCGATGCGGTGCTTGGGCTATGGCGTCGATCATCCGTCGGTCGTCAAGGCGCTGCGCGAGATCGAGGACTTGGAAGTCTACGACACCGTCAAGGACGGCCGTGAGGCGGCGGAGACGCTGCACCTGCAGCCCTGCTTTTCTCCGGTCTGGGACACGGCGCTCCTGATCAACGCCCTGGTCGAAGCCGGCCTGCCGTCACAGCATCCGGCGCTGCACAAAGCGGCGACGTGGCTGAAGTCCCGCCAGGCCACCGCCGTGGGCGACTGGAAAATCTCGTCGCCGCAGGCCGAGCCAGGCGGCTGGTACTTTCAATTCGAAAACGAGTTGTACCCCGACGTCGATGACTCGGCCGTCGTTTTGATGGCCTTGGCGAAACTGCGCTCGAACGACCCCCAGATGCAGCAAACGGTCGCGCGCGGCTACCGCTGGGTCATGGCCATGCAGAGCTCCGACGGAGGCTGGGGAGCCTACGACAAGGACAATAACCGGATGGTGTTCAACCACATTCCATTCGCCGATCACCGGGCCCTCTTGGATCCCAGTACGGCGGATGTGACCGGCCGCTGCCTGGAGCTGTTGGGGACGCTGGGCTACGATCGGACCCACCCGGCTGCGGGGCCGGCCCTGGCGTTCCTGCGGCGGGAGCAGGAGGCCGACGGCAGTTGGTTCGGTCGCTGGGGCGTGAATTATATTTATGGAACCTGGTCGGTGTTGGCGGGGCTGCAGGCCATCGGCGAGGATATGACGTCGCCCTACGTGCGGCGGGCGGTCGCCTGGCTGGAGTCGAAGCAGAATCCGGACGGCGGCTGGGGGGAATCCTGCCTCTCCTATGCCGAATCCTCCACGGCCGGACAGGGAGAGAGCACGCCGTCCCAAACGGCTTGGGCGCTCATCGCTTTGCT
>VGXD01000344.1 GCA_016873525.1 Nitrospira sp.
ATCGTATCCGCATGGAGGAACAACAACAGCCCCCCCTTCGCTTCCTTGGCGCCGGCGTTCATCTGCGAGGCCCGGCCCTTGGGCGCGGTCAGGAGACGAATCCTCGGCTCCGAGCGGACAAGGCGGCACGTTGCGTCGGTGCTGCCCCCATCCACCACCAGCACTTCATAGTCGCCCGATTGGCTCAACAGCGCCGTCAATGTGCCCGGCAGAGCCTTTTCCTCGTTGTAGGCAGGGATGATAACGGAGATCATGTTCCAGCCGTCAGCGTTCCGCGAGCAGCCACATGGGCAGGTAGCCCTTGGCGTCCGCCGTCCAGGCGGACGGGTCTTCATCAATGGTCTCGAAGAGATCGCGCAGCGTCGCCACCATGGCTTCGATCAACGCCACATATCCCAGGCCTGTGGCCTGCAACGCCTCCGGCGCGCTCCGACCTTCCACGAACGTCCGTTCCAACGCGCGCCGGCCGAAGGCATGGTGGGCTTCCTCCTGGTGGATGAGCACGCGGCGCAGCCTGCCGAAGGGCGCGGCCCGCTTGACCAGCCCCGCCTCAACACGCTTGAGAATCGCTTCGCCCAACCCTTCCAGAATGATCTGCTCCGCCAGCAACGTTTCGGCCCAATCCCGCCGGGCCACCGCCGCCTCCAACCGCCGGCGATACTCTTCAAGCGACGGCAGCAAGGGACAGCCTCCCACATGCCTCGGCGCGAGCCAGGCAATGGCGCCGCGAAACACCAGCGCGTGGGCCGCTTCCTGGCGGGACTGGCTCAGTAAGAACCGCGTCATGCCCGGCTCCGGCGCCAATTTCGCTTGCCACGTGGCGCAATCGCTGGCGAGCCGCTCGCCGTGTTCTAAAAACCGAAGCAACCGGGCGATCGGGACCCGTTCGTCAGGGCGCACCAGCATGCGTCATCTCCTTTGGAGGCGGACCGTTCAATTGCCAGTCGTATTCGAGAAATTCAACCCGATAGGAAGACGTTTCCAGGTCGCGCGCCAATTCCGGGTCCGTCACATACCGTCTCACATAGCCGAGGAGCGAGCCGGCTTCCGCGGCAAAGTCGGCCTCGAACCACTTGAAGATCATGGAGAGAACGGCGACTTTTCTGTCCCGATCGAACCGATTCCTGCCGGAATCGTTGATGAACGTGCGGGCGCTGTCGTCCAACTGGGCATCCAGCCGACTTGTCTGATAAGCCTCGGGCCGGAGCCGGGGGCAGGAACGCGACGCGCAGACGATCGCAAAGTGAATCCTCGGTTCACGAAAATCAGGAATCAGCAGCTTTTGTTCGAGGTCGTAGAGATTGATCGTCTCCCCTCCGACTCCATAGCCCCGACCGATGAAATAACGATAGCGCCCGATCAGAGTGCGCGGCGAATAGCCGTCCAGAATGCCCTTGATGGCGAAGGCGTTGTAGGCGTTGATCCAGAAGACCAGCCGATCCTCGCGGGTCGGCAAGCCGTTTGGATCAATCCGATCCAACTGCTGCAGGTAGGCGGGCAACCTGGGATCGGACGCAAGGCCAGGGTAATCGACGGCGCCGTCGGCCACATGGGCGCGCAGCAGATCGTCGAAAGTCTGATGGGAAAAGTCGTGCGGGGCAAGGGGCTCGATCGGATGAAACGAGCGCGGGACTATGGAACAGCCGGCCAGCAGCACCGCCGCGCCGACCCCTATCCACATTCGGACCTCCTGACGCCTCACGCCTCGCTCCTCATGCGCAGCGGCGCCAACAAGGCCGAGAGCGGGCGCCCTAGCCGAAACACGAGCGTCCTTCATGCGAACAGAACGCATGTCAGGCTTCAACCGTGACCGTGATCTCGTGCAACCCCTGGGCCCCATCCGGGGCCGGGTCCTGCTCCGTGGAAGCCTGAAGCGTCCCCGTTCCGTCGGTCGCCCGGACCGAGAGCGTATGGCGTCCCGATAACTGAATTGCCCACCGATAGGACCAGAAGCGCCAGGCGTAGGGGGAAATGGCCCGGTCCAGCCGGGCCTGGTTCCAGCTCCGGCCGCCGTCCGAGCTGATC
>VGXD01000345.1 GCA_016873525.1 Nitrospira sp.
CAATATCGTTCGTTGCGGACAGCACCGGCATGCCGGCGGCGCGGACTTCTTCCACCGGCCCAGGATCGAAGGAAAGCACCATGTCCAGGTCGTGAATCATCAAGTCCAGCACGACATCCACGTCGGTCCCGCGCGAGCCGAAGGGACTCAGCCGATGACATTCGATGAAACCCGGTTTCCCGATCAACGGACGCACGGCCCGGATGACCGGATTGAACCGCTCGATGTGCCCGACCTGGAGCACACAGCCCTTCGCGTCCGCCAGTGCGACCAAATCCCGGGCTTCCGGCAACGTGACCGCAATCGGCTTTTCCACCAACACGTGGACACCGGCCTTGAGGCAGGCCGTCACGACGGCATGGTGCGCCGACGTCGGCACCGCCACGCTGACCGCGTCGATGCGTTCCAGCAAGGCTGCGGCCTGAGCGAATACCGGCACCTGGTGCCGGTCCGCAATCAGCTTGGCCCGCTCCGGATCGTCGTCCGTCACCCCGGCCAAGGTCGCGCCGGGCAGGGCGGCATAGAGACGGGCATGGTGTTGCCCCAGATGCCCCACGCCGATGACCCCGACCCGCAACGGCTTCACAGCGGCTGGTCACCGCGGATGCCGACGATGGCAATGCCCGCTCGTTCGGCGCTCTGCAGCATCGCCTCCCGGTCCAGCAACACGCTCCGTCCCGCTTCCAGCGCCAGGGCCGTGGCCTTGACCGACGCCATCGTCTCCACCGTGGTCGGCCCGACGGCCGGCAGGTCGAACCGCAAGTCTTGCTGCGGCTTGCACCGCTTGACCACCGATGCGCCGACTCCGGACAATGTGCCGCCCCGCCGGATGGCTTCGTCCGTGCCCTCCACCGCTTCGACCGCCACCACGACCCGGTCCTTGACCACCACGCACTGGCCGATGTCGAGCCGTCCGATCTCCAACGCCGTCTCCCACCCGTACCGGATGTCTTCCCACTCTTTCTTGCTCGGACCGCGCTTCGTGAGCGTGCCTTCTTCCACTAAAATGCCCCGGAGCCCGAAGGTGGACTCGCGAATCCGGATGCCCTCGCGCTCCAACTCGGCGGCGACCTCGCGCAAGATGCCGTCGTCCTTCCAATGCTTGAGCCGGCTGAAGAGCGCCAGCGCGCGGAGGTCCGGCATGACCGTGGTGAAGACGTGCGTCTTCTTGATGCCCCCGAGCATCACGGCCTGGCGCACGCCGTCCTCTTTGAACGCCTTGAGCAGCTTGTTGAACTGCCCGATCTTCACCCAATGGAAACGATCGACGTGTCGCTCCAATTCGGGGTCGGTCTCGCCGATGTGCGCGACCGCCGAAACCGTATAGCCCAGACGCCTGACATTGTCGGCGAAAATAATCGGAAACCGCCCGTTGCCCGCGATCAGGCCGATCCGCTCCCCCGCCCCTGTCGGTTCGGGGTCCGGCAGACTCCGGCTCCCCGCCTGGCTAGTCCTCATCCTCCTGATCCTTGCCGACCGACCGGCAGACGCCTCGTTTGGACCCTTCCAAAAACGCCAGGACTTCCAGCGCGTCGGCGCTCTCTTTGAATTCGTCCTTCGCGCGCTTGATCGCTTCGGCCATCCGATGGTCGGACCGGAACACCGCCTCGTAGGCCCGCTTCAACACCGCAATCCGGTCGTTTGAAAACCCGTGCCGTTTCAGGCCGATCGAGTTCACCCCGTAGAGCTTCACCCGATAGCCCCCCGCGGCGCGCATGAACGGCGGCACGTCCTGCACCACGGCCGAACAGCCGCCGATCATCACATAGGCCCCGATGCGCACGAATTGATGAATCCCCACCAGCCCCCCGATGACGGCGTGGTCCCCGATCGTGATGTGGCCTGCGAGGGTCGCGGCATTGGCCATGATCAGGTGATTTCCCAGATGGCAATCGTGGGCCACGTGGACATAGGCCATCAGGAAGTTATGGTGGCCGATGACGGTCTTGCCTCCGCCGGGCACGGTGCCACGGTTGACCGTCACATATTCGCGCAAAATGTTGTCGTGGCCGATGATCACGCGG
>VGXD01000346.1 GCA_016873525.1 Nitrospira sp.
ACCAGGAAACGAAACATCATTTTCATCGCTATGCGCGGTCGCTAGGCCATTTGGACTGGGCCAACCAGCCCGATCCCTTCCGGCGATACGAGGGCGCGCCGCTTGTGTCCCTGCCGCTCTTGCGAGAGGATGACGCCCCGCTTTCGCCAAGCTATGACGATCTCTATCGAGCCGGGGCTGTGGCTTCTGTGCCGGTCTCGCTCCGCTCCCTCTCGCGCTGCTTCGAACAGGCCTTGGCCCTGACCGCCTGGAAACAGGCCGGGGAGACGCGCTGGGCCTTGCGAAGCAATCCCTCCAGCGGCAACCTCCATCCCACCGAGGGCTATCTCGTGGTCGGTGCGATAGAAAGCCTGGCCGAGACGCCCGGACTCTATCACTATGCGCCGAAAGAACATGCGTTGGAACGGAGGGCGGAGAGTTCCGGGGATTGCTTCTCACGCCTCATGCAAGACTTTCCCCCCGACGCTTTCCTGATCGGCCTCTCCTCGGTCCATTGGCGGGAAGCCTGGAAGTACGGCGAGCGGGCCTTTCGCTATTGCCAGCACGATGTCGGCCATGCCATCGGCTCAATCCGCATCGCGGCGGCGACCTTGGGATGGCAGGCGCTGCTTCTGGACGGAGTCTCCGATGCGACGATCGAAAGGCTCCTTGGACTGAATCGGGAGGATGACTTCGAGGGGGCGGAACGGGAACATCCCGATTGTCTCATGGTCCTGTGGCCGGCCCGCTCTGTCGGAGAAGACTCTTCCGGCAAAGGGCGAATCCCCTTATGCCTCGATCCAGAGGTCGTACGCGAGCAGGCTTGGCAAGTCTGGCATGGCAAGGCCAATCGGCTGAGCCGCGACAGGCCGGTTCCCTGGGAACTCATCGAGGAGGCGGCGAGGGCTTCCTGGAAAGACAGCGACGACCGTCGGTTTGTGGATGGGGCGACCGGGCGATCGGATGGTTCCGGGCAGCACCCATCACCCATCATCCGTCGCGCCCAGAGCGTCAGGGCAGGGCAGATCATCAGGCAGAGACGGAGCGCCGTGGCCTTCGACGGCAAGACCTCGATCTCGGCCGATCGTTTTTTTGCCATGCTGGAGCGGGTCTTGCCTTGCGTCGAACGGCCGGTCTTGCAACGGCCCATGCCCTGGGATGCGGTTCCCTGGGAGCCGGCGATCCATCTGCTTCTCTTGGTGCATCGAGTCGAAGGGCTCAAGCCAGGCCTCTACGTGTTGGTCCGCGATCGGTCCAAGGAAGTCCTGTTAAAACAGACCCTGCAAGGGCAGTTTGAGTGGAAGGCGCCGTCAGGCTGTCCGGAGAACCTGCCGCTGTTTCTCCTCCAGGAAGGCAATGCCCGTCAGGTGGCGATCCAGTTGAGTTGCGGCCAGGACATTGCCGGGGACAGTTGTTTTTCCCTCGGCATGCTGGCCGAGTTCGAATCCGTCCTGCGCGAGCAGGGGGCCTGGTGGTACCGGCGGTTCTTTTGGGAGGCGGGTCTGGTCGGGCAGGTGCTGTATCTGGAAGCGGAAGCGGCCGGGCTACGAGGAACTGGGATCGGCTGTTTTTTCGACGACCCTGTGCATCAGCTCTTGGGACTCACCGGCTATGCGTTCCAATCGCTCTATCACTTTACCGTCGGGGGGGCGGTCGATGATGCCAGGCTTACGACGCTCCCGCCCTATGGGACCAGTGATGCGTGATGGGTGACGAGTCAATAGACGCGGGAGGCGGAGGCCCGCCCTGTTCGTCCCCGCCCATAACGCATAACCCATCACGCATTACGGATGAGCACGATGTTCAAGATCAAGAAAAAAGCGGTGGGTCCGGCCAAGCCGCCCGTCCTCTACAACATCGTCGAGGACTATACGGAATTCGATGCGCCGGGCAACGTGACGGTCTGCGCCATGACCGAGCCGGAGAATCTGGAGGCCCATGCCCGCATCCTCTCCGAGAGCTACGAGGTTCCCCTGGAGGCCATGACACGGTTGTTGAGGGAGGGCGGCTGCTATGTCTATCCGCAGGAGGGCCTCTT
>VGXD01000347.1 GCA_016873525.1 Nitrospira sp.
CGCGGTTACGCTCTTGGATGGCGACGCCAAGTTCCGTCACCAGGATTGGAATTTCTCCTTTGCGGCGGAATTCGGCCGCGCCTATACCGAAGATGAAATTGCGGTGATGTCGGTGGACTCCAAAATCAAGGGCTCCGTCAAGTTCATCCAGATTCCCGGCGGGGACATCGCGATGCTGCCGGCCGGCGGCGGCGCCAGCGTCTATTACTCGGACGCCGTGGTGGCCCGCGGCGGCAAGCTGGCCAACTATGCCGAGTATTCCGGCGATCCTCCGGACTGGGCGGTGGAAGTCCTCACGGAGAAAGTCTGCTCTCTGCCCAACATCAAGCACATCGTTGTCGGCGGCGCGATCGCCAATTTCACCGATGTCAAGAAGACCTTCGGCGGCATCATCGCGGGGTTCCGCAACGCCAAGTCCGAGGGCAAGCTCCAGGGAGTGAAGATTTGGGTGCGTCGGGGCGGGCCCAATGAAAAAGAGGGCCTGGAGCTCATGCGGAAGCTCAAGGACGAGGGCTTCGACATCCATGTGTTCGACCGGAACACGCCGCTGACCGACATCGTCGATATGGCGTTGCAAAACAAGTGATCAGTAAACAGTGATGCGTGATGGGATAAGGCGACGGCGCGTCACTTATCACTCGTCACCCATCACGGGTTCTAAGAAGGGGAGATCCCGATGAGCATTCTGGTGAACAAGGACACGCGCGTGGTGATCCAGGGCGGCGCCGCCGGCGTCAACGCTGCGCGTCGCATGGCCGAATTTTGCTATCTCATTAAGAAGCCGCTCCACGTCGAAGCTTTCGTCTATCCGCCCGACGCCGGCAAGGCCAATGAGGTGCCCTACGGCAGCGGCTTGCTGTCGATCCCCGTCTACAAGACCGTGGCCGAGGCCACCAAGAACCATCCGCAGATCAACACCAGCCTGGTTTACATCGGCGCGGACCGGGCCTGCGCCGGCACCATGGAGGCCCTCAACGATCCCCACATCAAGCTCGTTTCCATGATTACCGAAGGGGTGCCGGAGCGGGACGCCAAGCTCCTGGCCCGTCATGCGATCAAGCTGGGCAAGACGTTCAATGGGCCCTCCTCGATCGGCATCATCTCCGCCGGCGCCTGCCGGCTGGGCGTGATCGGCGGGGCTTTCGACAACCTCGTGTCTTGCAAACTCTACCGGGAAGGATCCTTCGGGGTCATCACCAAGTCCGGCGGGCTCTCCAACGAGATCATTTGGATCTGCTCCCAGTTCGCCGACGGCATCACGACCGCCATCGGCATCGGCGGCGATGCCTATCCCGGCACGGACTACGTCAGTTATTTGGAAATGTTCGAGAACGACCCGAAGACCAAGGCGGTGGTGATCGTCGGGGAGATGGGCGGCGATCTGGAAGAGCGGGCGGCCGAGTGGTACGGGGCCAAGAAACGGCGGATCAAGCTGCTGGCCGTCGTGTCGGGGTTCTGCCAGGAAAGCCTCCCCAAGGGGATGAAGTTCGGCCATGCCGGCGCCAAGGAAGGGATGAAGGGCGAGGGCTCGGCCCGTTCCAAGTCGGATGCGCTCAAGAAGGCCGGTGCGATTGTCCCGCCGACGTTCGGGGCGCTGGGGCCGGTGATCAAGGAAACCTATCAGGAGTTCGTCAAGAGCGGACAGATCACGCCGGTGGCCGAGGTGCCGGCGACCGAAGTGCCGAAGCTGCCGAAGAGCGTCGAGCAGGCTATGAAGGACAACGAGGTGACCGTGGTGCCGTTGATCCGCACCACGATCAGCGACGACCGGGGCGACGAACCCTGCTACGACGGCTACCCCGCCTCCGAACTCATCAACAAGGGTTACGAGATTCCCCACGTCATCGGCCTTCTCTGGGACAAGCGGCTGATCAGCAAGCAGGAAGCCGAGATCGTCAAGCGCATCATGATGCTGTCGGCGGACCACGGCCCCTGCGTGAGCGGGGCGCTGGGCACCATCGTCGCCGCCTGCGCCGGGATCGGCATGTCCCAGTCGGTGGCG
>VGXD01000348.1 GCA_016873525.1 Nitrospira sp.
GGGAACCCTTCGATCGCACAAAAATCCTGTCGGGCATCAAGAAGGCTTGCGAGAAGCGGCCCATCAGCACCGCGACGATCGAGTCCGTGACGGACCAGGTGGAGAAACGCATTCAAGAAATGAGCGAAGCGGAGATTCCCAGCACGGTGATCGGCGAAGAAGTGATGAAAGAGCTCCATCAACTCGACCAGGTTGCGTATGTCCGGTTCGCGTCGGTCTATCGGGAGTTCAAGGACATCGATCAGTTCATGGACGAGCTGAAGGTGCTGGCCCGTGAGCGACGGGAAAAATAGGCCGGCCCGCATCGCCTCCTCCCCCGAACGTCCCTCCCGCTCGTTGTTCTCATCGGCGTAAGACGCGCGATCGTTGGTCGGCCCGACAAACCTCCAGGTGCACGTATGCGAGCCAAGCAGGTCAAGAAAAGATTGACCAGGAAGCGGCGATCGGCCGCCGCGACCCACGTGGCGATTATCGGCGCGGGCCGAGGCGGGACCGCTTTGTTGGAGATCTTTGCGACGGACCCGCTGGTGGAGATCGTGGGCATTGCAGAGGTGAATCCCAAAGCGCCGGGCTTGGCCCTGGCCCGGCGTCTGAACGTGCCGGTGACGGGGGATTACCACAAGCTGCTCGCCATGAAGCGCGTGGACTTGATCATCGACGTGACGGGAGACCCGGAGGTCGGGGGGGTGCTCCAGGAATTTCATCGCATGGGCGTGGCGGTCATCGGAGGCGCCAGCGCGAAGTTCATGTGGCAATTGATCGAGGCCCGCATCCGCGCCACGGCCGAGATCGAAAAGACGCTCAACAAGTATCAATCGCTCTACCGGCTCTACGTCAAGGAGGCCGGCGCGGCCGTCACCGAGGAGCGGACCCGTATTGCCTGCGAGATCCATGACGGTCTGGTGCAGAACTTGGCCGGCATGAATTTCAAGCTGGACCTCTGCCAGGAACTCATCCGGAAGGAACCGAAGACCTGTCAGACCACCCTGCGGGAAGCCAAGGCCCAACTGAAGCTGGCGATCCAGGAAGCCCGCCAGGTGATCTTCAACTTGCGCCCCTTGCATTACGACCGGCTCGAGCTGATTCCGGCGCTCACGAACTATCTCCGGTCCTACGAGACGCAGTATCATATCAAGACGGAATTTTCCGTGGCCGGGGATGAAACCACTTTGTTCCCGCGCACGAAGATCTTTCTGTTCCGCATCGTGCAGGAAGCGTTGAGCAACGTGCAGAAGCATGCCAAGGCGGACCGGGTCGCGGTCCAAGTGGCGATCGGGCGGGACGCCCTGACGGCCACGATCACCGACAACGGGATCGGATTCGACGTGGAGGCGGTCTCTCGCGATCCGGAGAAATGGGATCACTACGGGGTTCGTGGGATCGTCGATCGCGCGCGATTGGTCGGCGGCGAGGCCAGGATCGAATCGAAGCGGGGGCGCGGCACGAAGGTCATCATTAAAGTGCCGCTGGCGAGGAAGGAGACGGGGGCAGATGGAACCAATTAAGGTGCTCATTGCGGACGACCACCGAGTGGTGCGGGAAGGCTTGGCGGCCATCCTGAAGACCAAGGAAAATATTGAGGTGGTGGGGGAGGCGCAGGATGGGCAGGAGGCGGTTGAGAAGGCCCGATCCTTGTTGCCGGATGTGATCTTGATGGACGTGAGCATGCCCCGGATGGGAGGGGTGGAGGCCACCCGCATCATCAAGCGGGAGTTCCCCCACATCGGCATCATCGCGCTGACGATGTACGAGGAACAGCAGTATATCTTCGATCTGGTTCGGGCCGGGGCGACCGGCTATCTGTTGAAAGACACGGACTCATCCCAGATCGTCGCGGCGATCCGGGCCGTCTATCGCGGGGAGTCGTTGATTCATCCTTCCGTGGCCAGCAAGATCCTGGCTGAATTTTCGTTGCTGGCGCAGCGGAAAGGAAAGAAGCCTGGCTGGGTAGAGCACGATTTGACCGAACGGGAGATTACCGTGTTGCGTTTGGTGGCGGAC
>VGXD01000349.1 GCA_016873525.1 Nitrospira sp.
ACGCGGAGCGCCCGATAGATTTCAAAGGGGGTCGTCTGGATGCGGGTTTCCCACCGCTGGGACAGCACGCATTGGAAAATATCGCCGGCCTTGATGTACTCCTTGGTCCGCATCACCATCTTTTCGAAGTCGGACCGGCTCATGTTGGACGCAAAGCTGATCGGCTTCCGACGCTGTTTCGGACGAGTCCGGCGCAGGGGCCGTTTGAGGCGCGCGATCATCCCCTCGATGCGGGCCGTGGCGTCGGCATAGGCCCGCTTGAGTTCGGCCTCCCGGCCGGACGGCACGTGGGCATTGGCCACCACCTTGATCTTCTGGGCCACGTTGTCGAAGATCAGAAGCGTGTCGGTGATGAGAAAGGCCAGGTCGGGCAGACCCAGATCGTCCTTGCGTCGCGGCGGGATGTTCTCGAAGTAGCGAACGACGTCGTAACCGAGATAGCCGACCGCGCCGCCCACGAAGGGAGGCAGGTCCGGCACCGTGACCGGCCGGTAGGCCGCCATGATCTCCCGCAGCCGGTCCAGCGGCGTTTCCCCTGGCCGCTCGCTGACGGGCACGCGCTGCGCCTTGCCGCCGCGCGTGGTCACGAGTTCCCCCCGCTCCGCGCGGATCACGACCGGCGAGCCGCTGCCGAGGAAGGAGTAGCGAGCCCAGTTCTCGCCCCCTTCGACGCTCTCCAGCAAGTATGCGGAGGGGCCGTGGTCGATCTTGGTGAACGCCGAGACAGGGGTTTCGAAGTCAGCCAGGATCTCGCGATACAGGGGAATGAGATTCCCCTGCGTCGCAAGACTGCGGAACTCCTCGTAGCTCAATGAGTAGGACGGCCTGGGCATGGTTCGTTTGCCAGTTCACAAATGATTAGCGTCCGACGATCAACCGTTGGCCGACTTCGATTTGATTGTCCGACAGATTGTTCCAGCTCTTGAGCGTGGGCACATCCACCCCATACTGACGGCTCAGGCGATAGAGGGTCTCGCCGGGCTTTACCTGATGGTAGCGGCCCCCGCCGGCTCGAGCCGGCATGCGCTCAGGCTCAGGTTCGAGTTGGGGCTGAGCCTGAGGAGCGGCGGTAACCGGCGCATCGAAGATCCCGCGCTCCGCCGGCGGCGCCGCTCGTTCCGGTTCCCTCTCCGGACGTCTGGGCTTGGGCGCGGCCTTGCGCGGCTTGGCAAGGAGGGCTTCCTGCTCCTTCAACATGGCCGCTTCCCGCATCGCCGTGGCCTCTTCCTGAATCCTGCCCAACTGTTCGCGGACGGCTTGCACTTGGGCCGCCATCTCGCGGTTTCTGGCTTCCAGGTCCACATTTTCACGCTTGATGCGCTTGACCTCGCTGTCCAGGTCGCCGGTCCGTTTTTCTTCCTGCGCCAAGAGACGCTGGAAGTTCAGCGCCCGGGCCTTTTCCGCCTCGTATTTTTCGGTCATCACGCAGCCGGTCAGCAGGATCGCACCGAGGCCGACTGCCGCCATGTGGAACGCCTTACCCCATGTCATAGGCTCACCCATCTCCTCATGATTTGTAGATGCCTGATCTCGTTTTTCCGCCCTGCGCCGCCTGCCCTCAGGCCCCAGCCATCCCGCGAAATCCGGCTATATTCTCTCCGGTCTCAGGACGGCCCGCTGAAAGTAGCTAAGAATAGAGCCAAATGCGCAGAAAGTCAAAGGGAAGCGGACCGCGGCTTGCGGGAGGCATCCTTCGTTTGACCCTCGTGTGGCGGTATGCTACGGTTTCTTCCGATCGGGGATGCGCCCTGAGCATCCTGCCGACCGGTCCCCGGACGGTCCACCGAGAAGAAAACGGCGGGAAACCACGTGAACGCGAAGCCCCACTCATCCCCAGGACAATCCCTCCTCATCGACGGGGTCACCCTGCACCTGGCCCAGCCGATGGCCGCCTCGCAGGAATGGATCGGCGGAGGCGAAATCCTCAAGCAACTGCTGGCCTGCTGGCTCGTGATCGACGCGAAGGACCTGCCGCTCTCCCCCCGCATTA
>VGXD01000350.1 GCA_016873525.1 Nitrospira sp.
CACGGCACGGCGTTCGACATTGCCGGCAAGGGCCAGGCCGATCATCGCAGCATGCGCGCCGCGATCGGCTTGGCGATCCGACTCGCCTCGGCGCCGCGTGTGCCCGCGGGCCCGCCGGTGTCGTGAGGCGGCGGGACGAGAACGGGCTACGGAAGTCCGCGGATCGCGTGTCACGCCCCGAAGCGCCGCTCGTTTTCAAGACATGACTCATCTGCACAACCTGTCGGCCTTCACCAAGCGCAAACCACGCCCATTTATTAAAATGCTCTGATGATGACCCCTCCACGTCGCACAGTTCTCTGGTTGGGTTCCTCCGCACTTGCTTTCTCGTGTGGTGCTTGCGCCCCGCAGAGCACGCACATCGTCACTGAGATCCATCATGCGGACGGGACGATTGAGCGGTACACGAATCTCAGTCAGGGGTATGGCTACAACCCGAATGTCACGGCGAACCTCAACATCGGTGGTGTGAGCGGAACGCCGACGACACCAAACATCATCGATTCGGCGGGCTCCGCGCCGTGGTACCCCTGGGTCCCGGCGCCCATGCCCTGGTACGGACCGTGGAACTGCGGTCCGTTCACCTACGCCACGCCGCCAGTTTGTACTCCTGGCGCGGCCCCGATCCCAGTCAATATGGATGTGTACGGGTGGTCGCCGGGGATTCGGTGAGCGAGCTCACCTGTCAAGGACGAGGCGATTTCTGTATTCTTTCGAAGAGTGGACGCTGCTCTCGAGACCCACCAGGCGACGCGTGTCCTCACCTACGTCGACTGCGAGAATGTGTCTATCGACTGCCTTCCGGAACTGCTTCGGTCCATTCGGGACCTTGGCAACAGTCAAAAGGTGTCCATCTCGGAAGTCCGCCTTTACACCCGATCCCCCACGACCGAAAGCCGTCTCGACCCGTGGCGAAAGCTCGGCGAGACACATCCGAGTCACCCGGTCATCTCGCAGTTCCAGTACAAACGAGTCGTACCTCTTGAGATCGCCAACTTTGTGGATGCCGTGATCTCCGTCGACATGATCAGGCACGCCCGGGCAAGGACGATGGATGTGGCCATTGTCTGTAGCAGCGACACTGACTACTCGGGCGCGGTCGATCGGCTCTGTCGAAGCGGATGTCGTGTCATCTGGATCATCCGAGATGATGTCAGGCAGAGTCTGTGCCGCGCTCACCGGATCAACCAAGCTCGTTGGGGGACGCCGGAGATTGATGCAGCGAGAGTGGAGCATCGGAGCTTCAAGGCCGGGGAGTTTCAGCGCCTGGCGTTTGAAGCACGTCACCGAATCGTGATGGCGGTCGTCCTTCCCATGCTGCAGGGCGGAAAGGCCGTCCGGCACACCCACATCAAGGAGGCGCTCGTTGAGGCACACAGACTGAGTTTCGAGCCCCCTTGGCCGACCGTGCACAAGCAACTCACCTACTCTGGTCTGCAGTCCGGCAAATGGGTAACCGGGCCAGGGACGATCCAGTTGTGGCTCCGGCCAGAGGACGTTCTGCAGATAGTCCTAAGCTGTCTGGCAAGCGCCAGTGATGCAGCTGGTTGGATTTCGTGGAAGTCGGTCGCCGAGCGACTCAAGACACTTGGAATCCCCACGAGGGGAAGTATGGCGGCTTTCAAGCGTTCCGAGTTTGGTGGCCTGTTTGAGTACAGAGATCCCGACTTCATGAAGAAAATGGATACCTAGGCGCTCTGTGAAAGGACCAGCGGAGTTGCCGAGAAGACGGCTGAGCAATGATCGGCGGCACGGCTCCTGGGGGCGGAGACAGATCATGGCTTGCGCGAACCAGCGCGGCGGGTCGCCTGTGCGCGCGCCACGGCTTCGCGCGGGTGGAACTGCCAGATCACTTCGCGCAGGCGCTCGCGATCGACATGGGTATAGATCTGTGTGGTGGCGATGTTCGCGTGACCGAGGAACTCCTGCACGACGCGCAGGTTCGCGCCGCCG
>VGXD01000351.1 GCA_016873525.1 Nitrospira sp.
CCGCATAAATTTGGTCCGGCCGGTAGAGCTTGTTTTCCCGCAGTTGCTCAAACCAGTGGGCCAGCCAGCCGGCCACGCGGGACATGGCAAAGATGGGCGTGAAGAAATCCATGTCGAGCCCCATCTTGTCGTAGACGATCCCCGAATAGAAATCCACATTGGGATAGATTTTCTTGTCCCCCAATAATTCGGCCGACACGCGTTCGACTTCCAGCGCCACTTCGTAGAGGGGGGACGTGCCACAGTCTTGAAACAGCGTCTCGCAGAGTTTTTGGAGGATCGTGGCGCGCGGGTCCTTCACCTTATAGACTCGGTGCCCCAATCCCATGATCTTCTGTTTTGCGTGCAGCTTGGCTTCAAGGTATGGCCTGACGCGGGCCGGCGCGCCGATCTCCTTCAGCATCTGCACCACTTCTTCATTGGCCCCGCCGTGCAGAGGCCCCTTCAACGCCCCGATCGAGGAGGCCACCACCGTATAGGGGTCGGCGAGCGTCGAGGCGGTCACGAGTCCCGTAAAAGTGGAGGCGTTCATCGTATGTTCCGCATGCAGGATCAAACAGGCGTCCAGCGTTGCGGCCAGCACCGGGTTGGGCGTCTTCTCCGAGAGCATGTACAGAAAGTTCTCGCAGAAATTTAAATCGTCGCGCGGTACGAGGTGGTCGTCTCCCCGTCGAATCCTGGCAAAGGCCGCCACGATCGTGGGCAGTTTGGCGATGAGCCTGACGGCCGACCAGTAGTTGTTTTCCGTGTCCTTGACGTTCCGTCCGGGATAGAACATGCCGAGGGCGGCCACGGCGGCTTGGAGCGCATCCATCGGATGGCCCTGTTCGGGCAGACACTTGATCAGATCGACGATCTTGAACTTGATGCGACGGTGGTGGGTGATATCCTCCGTAAACCGTGCGAGTTCCGCCCTGGTCGGCAGGCGGGCAAAGAGCAGCAGATAGGCCGTTTCCAAGAAGGTGGACTTGGCGCAGAGTTCCTCGATCCCGAGACCGCGATATTCCAGAATGCCCCGGTCGCCATCTACGTCGCTGACCGCGGATCTGGCGGCCGGCACTCCGGCCAATCCCGGCATGAAGTCATGCGGCATCGTGTTCACTCCCCTGTTCGTCGGTGTGTTGCCAATGCCTTGAAGAAACGACGCTGTTCTCCCGTCGATCATAGGAGGCTTAAATCCTGCGAGTCAAGGCATGTTTCGGGCTTGAAAGTGAAGCGGGCTCTTCGGCATACTCAACTTGAGCGTGACGGAACCCTCCGGACCGGCCGGACAGAACTTCATGAGGGCATAGGATGGGCACATTCTTGCGGACAAGGAGATGGGTGGGGCTTGCCGCTGGAGCGACGTTCCTGCTGCTGGGATCGCCCGCCCTCCCGCAACAGGACCCGATCGTCCTCTTTGCCGTTGTCACGAAGGCGCCCAAAGACAAAAGCCGGGTCATCGCGCAGGTATCCGACGGCGGCCCCTCTGCCGAGGCGACCCTGCTTCCCAGCGAGGTGGTCCTGGACAATCCGATCTGGAAGAAGCTGGAGATTTGCCACTCTCTCCGGCTGGAAGGGTGGAAAAATCAGGAGGGGTATCGGATCGTTTCCGTGAGGGTTCTCGACGCCGGGACGCTCCCGATGGCCTTGCAGAGCATCGCCGGAGATTGCCTCATCAAAAAGGCGTTGGAGTTTGGGCCCTTGGTGGACTAGCGCAAGGCGCCCCTGCACGATGAGCGCGGAAGGCCGAGCGGGAGAGTTCCGCAGACAACCGTTCTGCAGTGATCGTTCTGCGGTGTTTGCTAGGACGCGCAGTTCGGACAGTCCGTCCGTTCCGGTTCGGCATCGGCCTCTTCGACGGTCAGAGGGAAGCACTGATTGCAGGCGCGGCACCGTCTGATCTCGAAATAGGCAATCCCGTTGTCGTCGATTTCGGTCGGGAGGAGCAGTTCCGAGGGATCGTAGCCCA
>VGXD01000352.1 GCA_016873525.1 Nitrospira sp.
CAGGACGGTCGTTCCCTGGACTTCCTCGGCTTTTCCGTTGATCTTGACCTGCATTGAGCGCTCCAACTATGCTTGAAGACAAGGGAATTCTCGAAACGCTAACAAACTAGGTGCATCATTGTCAAGGAGACAAGCTTGACAATCCGCTTGTTTCCCCTACAGTATGGCCATCTTTCGCGTCCTGTGAGACACAGGATGGGGAAAGGGTTCAGAGGGGAGGAGAACCGTCGCGTGTGGAATCGTAATTTTATGTTCCGGCACCAGGAAGCGGCGCCTTTGGAGCAGTCCGAAAACGAGTTGTTTCATGACACGGACCCGGCGCTGGACAGCGCGGGGCTCAAGCTCGAAAAGTTTCTTTCCGTCTGGATTCAGGGCGAAGGGGCCGAGGGGGAGCCCACGGCCTATACCAATATCTATGTGAGGACTGCGACGCTGGATTTCGGCAAACGGGCGGGCTTCCTACAGCCGATTCAAGGACGATCCCACCAGATCAAGCAGATGCTGACGCCGGGCCAAAAAAAGTTTCTCAAGGATTGGCTTATCAAGACCTCCCGGCAAGCCTGGGAAGATTCGGACGATCACTTCAAGGATCTCTTCGATAAATAACTCAATGAAGACGGCATGCGGCGTGGGAGTGCTTGGGGCGAAGCGGCTGGGCCTGCCGGCGCTTCTCCTGTGGTCGCTCGTGGCGGGGATGATATGGCTGGCGCTTCCGGCCGCCCAGGCCCGGAGCGCGGCGACCGTCGAAATCTATTATGCGCCGGAGGACCAGCCTGGCGACAAGCTGGCCGCGCTCTACGAGAAGGCCAGGCACTACATCTACGTGGCGGTCTATGGGGTGACTTACCCGCCCATCGTCAAGGCGCTGGCGGCGGCCAAAAAGCGCGGCGTGGATGTGCGGGTGATCTCGGACCGGGAGAAGCTACAGGACCCCAAGCAGAGGGCGGCGCTGGAGACCTTGCGTCTGGCCGGGGTTCCGATCCTTGTGAACCGGCACGACGGCCTCATGCATCTCAAACAAGCGGTGATAGACGACGCAATCAATACATCCGGTTCCATGAACCAGACGACGAGCGGACACCGTTACAACGACGAACGGCTGGATGTCTTCATCGATCCCGTCACCAGCGCGAAAGCCAGGGACAAGTTCCTCGCCATGTGGAAGGATGCCTCACGCTATGAAGTCTGGCGCTGAATCTCTGGAGACCGATGTCGCGATTGTCGGGGCAGGCGGAGGCGGGGCGGTGCTGGGCCTTGCGTTGGCCCGGAAGGGCATCCGCACGCTGGTGTTGGAGCAGGCCTCCGGCCCGCCTACCGGATTACGCGGCGAAATCCTACAGCCGAATGGACAGCGTGTGCTGGACCAGCTCGGCCTGCTCGGCTCCCTCCCATCCAATGCCGCCAGGCCAGTGCGGTTGTTTCACTTTTGCCGCGTGGGAGGAGAGCGCCTGTGCACCGTGGATTACGGCACCTTGCCGCCGCCGTACAACCGGGCGGTCGTGACGTTGCCGAACGTGGCGCACCATGCCATTCTGCAGGCGCTGGAGTCGCGGGTGCCGGGCGGGTTGCGGTACGGGACGACCTTCAAACAACTCGTGCGGGCCGAGGGCCGCGACCATGTCGTCGGCCTGGAGGCCGAGTGCGAAGGCAAGCCGCTGACCGTGTCGGCCAAACTCGTGGTCGGGGCGGACGGGGCCCTCTCGAAGGTGCGCGAGGCGCTGGCCATTCCTGCCAAGCTCCATCGATACAGCGAAGGCTACCTGATCGCCATTCTGGATCGGCCGGAGGGGCTGGAAGAGGCCAGGTATTTCGTCGGGCGTCACGCCATCCTGGGCGTGTTCCCTGCGGCGGGAGACAAGGCCTATCTCTTTTACATGATTCCGTCCGGCTCTCTGCCCCAGATCAAAGCCGCCGGGCTCCAGGCCTTGCGCGAGCGGTGGCTGGCCATCA
>VGXD01000353.1 GCA_016873525.1 Nitrospira sp.
CAGGTGAACACACCCGGCGTCACCGCCGTGACCACCGCATTCCCCTGCGCATCCGTGAACGCCAGCGTTCCCGCCGCCACCACATCGCTCGCCGAAGGCGCCGCCAGCGCCGGCAGCGTCACCGTCCCAGCGTTGTTCACGATGCTGACCGCCCGCACCACCGGCGTCGCAAACGCCGCCGAAGTCAGCGTGAGCGTCGCCATCCCGTTCGGGATGTTCGTCGTGCTCACCGTCACGACGCTCTGCTGGAACGCAGGCCGCACCGCCGGCGTGATCGACACGAGCGTCGGCTCGCACTCGTCCAAGAACCCGTTGCCGTTGCTGTCCTGCGAGAACCCGAATGCCAGATCGCACGAGTCCGGCCGCCCATTCCCGTTGCAGTCCACCGCGAAGCCGACCGAGATGTCAACAGCATCGTGAACACCATTTCCATTGCAATCAGTCTGGGCTTGATTGAAGACGATGCTGAAAGATCTGAGGCTGTAGGCATTGGAAGAGAGAATGTCGACCAAACCATCGGCATCAAAATCAGCAGTTCCAAGATATCGCGACCCACGCCCCTCGAGAAGCTTCATGTCGTACACGAGGCTTGATCCGTCATTCCTGTACGTCAAGATGCTATTTCCATTCGTCGCCATACACAGGTCATTGCGCCCATCGCCGTCCAGATCCCGAAGTATCGCGCGGTGGAAAGCGAATCCGTCCGCAATGGGAACAAAGGGGCCTGGATAAAAAATACGGCCGGCCTGAGTCCACACCCGGAAATATGCAGATCCCTCAGAGAGGATAAGGTCCACATCTCCATCGCCGTCGATATCGCCCACGGCGCCGCCGGCGATCGGCAGGGTAGACGAGGCCAAGATCTGGGCGCTTGCAAAGAGCGCACCCGGGTCGCCCCACATCACTTCCACAGTGCCGTTGCCGCTGCCTCCCCACGCAACCCAGTCGGCAAGGCCGTCACGATCCAGATCCTCAACTTCGCCACCGCGCTGCGAAGCAAAGCTGAATGAGGGCACGGTCACCAGTCCCGTTCCGCCGGCGGGAAAGGCGATGAGCACTCGATTTCCACTAATCGAACTACCAACCAGCAGGTCGTCGTTTCCGTCGCGATCGACGTCTGCGACGTGAAGTGAATCAGCGTATGGGAGGTTCCAAACCTGTTGAAAGGACGAGTACTGGAACAAACCGGTGCAAAACGCGACAGAGAGCACACTGGTGTAGGAGGCTCCGTCTATTGCGCAGATGTCGAGATCACCATCCTTGTCGTAGTCGAACGCTACCGGCGGATATGGGCTCTGTGCAGGCATCCAAATCGGCGCTCCGACCGTTGTCAGCATGCCATTGTCGTTGCGCCAAACGGTCAACGCACCGAAGTATGTCGTCGCAACTACGTCCGGATCGCCGTCTTCATCTAGATCGGCAATGCAGCACGGGCCCGAATCCGAAGGAACGCCATGATCTACTGGCCAAGACCAAGAGCGTGGAGGGCGCTGCGCGACCTCGATCAGAGACTTCATTGGCTGAAAGTCAGCAAAGTCATTAAGCAGCCAATTCGGGGCATGGAGATTCGCATAGTCCTCAGTACCGCCGACATTGTTTGGCTCGCCGGGCAGCCACTCAAGCGAGTAGCCGGGCGTAACCTCGCTAGAGGCCCAGCGCCATTCGCTCGGAGATGTCGAGAAGTCCTCGTAGAGACCGATCCACGGCCCGTAGCCGGGACCGAAAGTCGCGGTGGCCGTCCAAACGGATGAGAACTGCTGTGCGAGCCAATTTCGCTCCGCAGTCGATCGGAGCGTCACGAGGTGCCCGCCATAGGCAACAGCCTGCGCCTCAGCGGCCGTCCACGAGCTCGTGCCGTAGGTGAGGCCGACGACCTTGCCGGTGATGGGGTTGTCCTTCCACATCACTTGCTGGGCGGAGGCCGAGGAG
>VGXD01000354.1 GCA_016873525.1 Nitrospira sp.
GCGGGCGGTGAGCTCAGGAACGGTGGATTCGGGTGCGGCGCGATGCGCTGGCGGAGGTCATGGTCGGGATGAGGGAGAGGTTTGCGGCGCGGCGGCGCGGGGTGGGGGGCTTGAATGTCCTATGCCCGTTGTCGAAGATTACCCTGACTACACCAAGGGGCCGTGCGTCCTCGTGCTGGAACAAGACGGAACCGGTCAGCCGATTCATGTAGTCTGGGGTATCCCCATTGGAAGGAATCGCCTGCGGTTGTGGTCACGGCCTATCGACCCGATCCGGCCAAATGGGACGAGACGTGGCGAAAGAGGCGAACATGAATACCAAAGCCACCAAGAAACTCGTGCGCGAAGGAGATCTCGTCGCAGAGGTCGAGGTCAATCTCGTGGAGGCCGAGGGAGGCTGGGCCCCCTATCTATCTCGGGACGATGCCAACAAACTCGACGACGTGCGGGACGCGCTCCGGGCCGGAGACGTCAAGCGAGCCTCCACACTCGCCAGCCGCGTCTATCGGCTCACACCTGTGACCGCCTGAACATCAGCGGCCCGCCAACATGCAAATGGAGCCGACGCTCCTGACGATCCGTGCCATCATGTCGCCGAGTCGCGCGGCTCATTTGCGGCGTTAGATTAGATTCTGCGAGGAGTCTGCCGATGGTACGGAAGCTGAGGATTGCCCAATACGGCTGCGGAAAGATGTCCGTGTACACCATGCGCTATGCCATGGAGAAGGGTGCCGAAATCGTCTGCGCCTTTGGTCGGAGTCCTCACAACCTCGGCAAGGATATTGGCGACATCGCGGGAGTGGGAAAGACGGGGGTTCTCGTCCAGGATTCAAAGGACGCAGCGGCGATTCTGAAGGAGAAGAAGCCTGACGCCTGCATCATAACCACCGCGAGTCTGATGCACGATCTCAAGGGCCCGCTCATGGAGTGTGCCGAGAGCGGCGTGAATGCCATCACGACCGGTGAGGAGGCTTTCTATTCTTGGAATTCCTCGTGCAAGACGACCCAAACACTGGACGAGGTGGCCAAGAGACACGGCTGTACCCTTTGTGGCTCCGGATACCAGGACGTGTTCTGGGGCAACCTGATCACCACGCTTGCGGGCGCCACTCACACCATCAAGAAGATCATCGGAAAATCCAGCTACAACGTTGAGGATTACGGCGTTGCGTTGGCGAAGGCTCACGGGGCGGGCTTGTCCCTCGCGGACTTCGAAAAGGAGATCGCTGCCGCCGACAACATCTCCAACGCGGAACGAGAAGCCCTGATTGAGCAGGAGGCCTTCTTACCCTCCTACATGTGGAGCGCAATTGGTTGGCTCTGTGCCCGGCTGGGACTCAACGTCAAGGAACAGACCCAGAAATGCGTTCCCCAGACCCATGACGAGGACCTTCGTTCCGACACGCTTCAGATGACCATTCCCGCTGGAAGCGCGACGGGAATGTCCGCAGTGGTCACGGCCATCACGGAGGAAGGGATCGTCATCGAAGCCGAGTGCATCGGCAGGGTCTACGCCGCGGGTGAGTTCGATCAGAATGTCTGGACCATTCAGGGAGAGCCCAACACCGAGGTCATCATCAACCGACCGGCGACGGTCGAGTTGACCTGCGCGACCATCGTCAACCGCATCCCCGATTTGATCGCCGCCGCGCCTGGCTTCACCACCACTGACAGGATGCCGACCAATGCCTTTCGCGCGAGGGATCTCGGTTTCTACGCGAAACAGTCAGGGCTCGAGTAGCCGCTCCGAGCGCGGCGCGTTGGGAAACTGCGTCGCCGGCTGACACCGGCCGATCCGCCGGTGGTGGCGTCGGCGCGCGGCCCGCCGGAGCTGTCGTGGGACGCGCCCGCGGAGTGACCGGGCTGCGGGCTTGACGGCCGGCGCGAGTGCGGTCAGGCTGCAGCGCGTCGCG
>VGXD01000355.1 GCA_016873525.1 Nitrospira sp.
GCCTTGCTCCGTCTTTCCTTTTGATCGTAAAAATCCTCACACTTCCCGCACTCCTAAAATCATCGCTCGTCTCTCGGAAGCGCCGCAGCATACATTCTAAACCAACCCTGCCTCCTACTGGACTGAAGTTGCGTGTTGGTCGGCCCATGCAGGCTAATTCTCGCTGCGTGGTTGATGGCTATCACGAGTATCGTTATAATCTAGCCTGTGATACGCTCCTTCCGCGACCGAGGCTCCGAGGATATTTTTGACGGCTCCGACAGTTCCGTCGCCAGAAAAGCCTGCCCTCGGAACCTGTGGCCGGTTGCCCGAAGGAAGCTCGATCAAGTTCATCGAGTCAGAGACCTCGCCGAGCTTGCTGTTCCACCGGGAAATCGCCTCGAACGGCTGAGGGGTGACCGGAGCGGACAGCATAGCATTCGGATCAACGATCAATATCGGGTATGTTTTCGATGGGAGGCTGGAGATGCCTACGAAGTTGAGATTGCCGACTACCACTAAACGTCGAGGCACAGCGGAACGTCGAGACCGTTCGCGAGCACTTGTCGGACGCCGGCTGCCTCGGCAGCGTCCCCCCACGCCTCCCGGCGAGATGCTCCTGGAGGAGTTCATCAAGCCGCTGGCCATTACACAGTCGGAACTGGCAGTTCGCCTGGGCATTTCCTTCCCACGGCTCAACGAGATCATTCGCGGGAAACGGGCAGTCACATCAGACACAGCCCTTCGGTTAGCGAGGGTCTTGGGGATGTCGGCCGACTTCTGGCTCGGCTTGCAGTTGGACTGGGACCTCTGGCACGCGATGCGAGGGAACAAGGCGACGGAAATCGCTCAACTGACGCCCCTTCGCACCTCCGCCTGATCGCGCAACGCGCGGCCTTGGAAAGGATGGGGAGGGGAGCAGCCGGACCATCCTTCTGGCTCGCAGAGGCCGCACGATACAACCGTGCTCCCTCAATGCGCGCAGTCAAGGCTGGTCCGGCTACTCCAGGATTGGGAAAGGCTTGAGAGCAAGAAAGGGGAACCGGATGGCCAAACACACCACCTGCGCCTCTTAGATTTCCAGCAATCAGAACTTCTCCCCCTCTACCGGTACCGGCAATCAACTTGCAATCCGTAACCTTATGGGTTACGCTCGGCAGGGTGATCAGAAGCTTCAAGCATACGGGCTTGGCCAAATTCTTCGAGACGGGAACCAAATCCTGCATCCAAGCCCAGCATGCTGAACGACTTCGCCTGATCTTGGGCCGCCTGAGCGCTGCTACCGCTCCACGGGATATGGCGCTGCCAGGCTTGGACCTTCACCAGCTCAAAGGTGACCGAAAAGGCGATTGGGCCGTTTCAGTCAGCGGAAGCTGGCGGGCCACATTTCGGTTTATTGAAAAAGACGCGGAGGTTGTCGATTATGAGGACTACCATTAGAGTAGAGAGCGCCAGGATGCGCATGCATAATCCTCCTCACCCAGGAACTATTATCAAAACTCTGTGCCTGGAACCGCTCGGCGTGACTGTCACACAAGCAGCCCAGGCCTTGGGGGTCAGCCGCAAGACTCTGTCTGCCATTCTGAACGGCCGTGCGAGTATCAGTCCCGAAATGGCCGTCCGCTTGTCCATTGCGTTCGACACGTCGGCAGAGAGCTGGCTCAATCAGCAGACACAATACGACCTGTGGCACGCCGAGCAGGGCCGCAAACAACTTCGCGTAGCCAAACTGGCAGTATGAGTCTACTAAAGCAGAGATAGGCTGACTAGTCTACTCATTAGGTGATAAGTGCCAGGACATCATTTACAATGCTGATGCTCGGTAGAGCGGCGGAGCGGCGCCAGCAGTCTGTAGGGTGTGTGGAATTGCCCCGCCGCCGTGAGCCTTTCCTACCGCAGACGATACTCATACTCGTCGACCTG
>VGXD01000356.1 GCA_016873525.1 Nitrospira sp.
GATGCCGGTAGCGCGGAAGGTGTGACAGCCGATCTTGATCTTCATTCCAAGGTCGGCGGCGCGTCGCTGGATCATGCGATAGGCGTCGATGCGGTGCATGGGACTCCCATTCAGGGACCCGGTCCGACCAGCGGCGGAGCGAAAGAGGGGGCTCTTGCTTTCCTCACGAATGCCGGCCGCGTCGATATAGACGTCGAGATAAGCCTCTAAATTATGATGCGCCGGCATCTCGTGCCGCTTGCCGCTTTTTTCGTGCAGCCGTACCCACCAGCGTTTGCCTTGCGGATAGTAGTCCTCGACGCGCATGGCGACGACCGCGCCGATGCGCGCGAAGGCAAATGTCATCACCGAAATCAACGCCCGGTCGCGCAAGCCGACAAGCGATGTGACATCGATGCTGTCGAGCAGCGCGCGCGCCTGGTCGCCGGTGAGCACCGTGGTCTTGCCACGCTTGATGACATGCTTGGGCCCGCGTACCGAATGCGCCGGATTGGTCGCGACGATCTGGCCGGTCACCAGCCAGTCGAACAACATGCGGATGGCGGCGAGATGCTGCTTGACCGAGGGCTTCTCAAAATCCTGGGTCATCGCCTCGACATAGGCCGCGATATGCAGCGGCTCGATGTCGGCGAGCTCCCCGAGCTGATGCTGGTCGCACCAGGCGAAGAAGCGGCTCGCGGCTCGGTAATAGGCCAAGCGGGTGTTCTTGTTGCGGATGGTGGCGGCGAAGAACTCCAGAAAGCGCCGAGCGGCGTGGTCGCCGGCTTCGGCGATCACCTTGGGCACGACGAAGGCCGCCGAGGCGGCTGGGAGCGGATTTGGGGCGGCGACGACTGGGAGCTGAGTCATGACGATTTGTGTAACATAACGTCCTTTATGATACACTAACTTGTCGCCGATCCGGCCATCCCGGAACCTGCTATTGCGGGTCGTTTTCTGCACTCTGAAAAGCCCCCGGCCAGCCGCCGTGTTTTTTGATGGCCTCGTCGATCTCTCCCATAAGCCGGATGGTTTCGTTGAGGGCGACGATGACCTTTTGGTAGTGCACGATGTCGTCCTTAGAGAGGGTGCGGCCCTTGCGGTCCTTAAGCCACTTCTCGCAGACCTTGTAGCCGCCGATGTGGAAGTTCCACACTGCGTCGGGCACGCCTCGGAAGCCGTGCGTCTGCGCTTTGTCGACCCACACCGTATCGCTAGCGTAGGATATTTTCTCGACCTCTGCGGTTGCCGGGCCTGTATAGGCTGTGAGGGGCGTATCGAGCTTGGGAGACTCCAGCAAATGTAGAGCAATGAGTTCGCCGCCGAGGCGGGTTAGCGCACGAAACAGCTCTAGACATGGCGTAAGCGGAACTCGCGCGAAATCGCTCTTCAGGAAGTCAGCATATCGTGAGCGGTAGCTCGGTGAATGCAGAACAGCGTAGATCCAGTCGAACAAGTCCCGTGGACCAAAGTTGCCTTCGAGGTCGCCGCATCCATGCCAGTGAGAAACTTGCGCTTTGCTCACTTTGTTCGACGGAACATCAGTCCACGCGAGGCCGGTGCTCTCCGCTGTTAGCGCTGCCATCTCCCGCGAGACATTCGCAAGCCTTCTCGTCTCAGGCCACTCTGGCTCAAGCCACAAGGGAAACAGATAGTTGACCTCTTTCAAGGAGACCGTGTGATGCTGGATCACCCTATTCGAGCAAAACACATGCTCCCATCCGCGCTTGATCTCGGTGGAACGCGGTATCGATATGCCAACATTGTTCTTTTTCAGCATGTGTCGCGACACACGTTCTCGCCGATGGACGGCAACATGCCTGTTGTAGACGGTCACTCGCTGATCGAATGGCCGATATAGGATCGGGACGATCTCCTTCATCCATTCCCCGGCG
>VGXD01000357.1 GCA_016873525.1 Nitrospira sp.
CGGGCCAGAGGATTCGATGCCATTCGACGTGGACCACACCCGTCGCAGCTTCGGACGACTACGGTACCGCAAGCCGCGAGGTGACCTTCCTGAAGGGAGTTGGACTACCAGGTCGAGTCTGGGCCAGTGCAAAGCCTGAGTGGATTTCAGACGTGACCCAGGACCAGAATTTTCCGCGGGCTGCATTGGCCGAACGAGTGGGTTTCCACTCCGCTGCGGCATTTCCCGTCAAACAGAACGGCCACGTCCATGCCGTGCTGGAGTTTTATCGTCATGAGGTCATACCGGTGGATCCCGCACTCATGATCACCTTCCAAGCCGTGGCCGATCAGCTCAGCCAGTTCTGTGTGCGCGCGCGGGTGGAGGATCAACTGCGGCGCACGCAGTTCGCGATGGATCAGGCGATGGACGCGGTGTATTGGATCGACGCGCAGGCCCGGATCGTCTACGTGAACGAGGCAGCCGTCCGTATGCTGGGGTATTCACGAGCTGAGCTGCTGGCCCTGACCGTACATGACCTGAACCCCACGTTCCCGCCCGCCACGTGGTCCGATTTTTGGGCGGAATCCCGGCAACGTGGCACCTGGGCCTTTGAGAGCGACCATCGAGCCAAAGATGGCCGGATGGTGCCCGTCGAGCTCCAAGTCAGTTTCCTCGCCCATGACGGGCGCGAGTTCCATTGCGCCTTTGTCCGCGATATCACCGAACGCAAACGGCGGGAAGCGGCGCTCCTGAACATCGTGCAGGGCGTCACGGCCGCAAGTGGCACCGCCTTCTTTGAATCAGTCGCCACCCATCTGGCCGCTGCCCTGGGAGCCGACTATGCCTTCATCGGTGAGCTGCTGGAGGGCCAGACCGATCGCATCCACACCCTTGCCGTGTGTGCCGATGGCCAGCGTGCCGACAACTTTGAGTACGACTTGGCGCACACCCCCTGCCAGCAGGTCGTCGGGCAGCACCTCTGCACCCATGTCCGTGGGGTACAGCGTCACTTCCCACAGGATCGCTTGTTGGTGGAGCTGGGCATTGAGGGCTATGCCGGGACGCCGCTGCGGGATGCGGCGGGGCATGTCGTTGGGATTATGGCGACGCTCTATCGGCAGCCGATCCCCAATCCCGCCCTGGTCGAATCGATGCTGCAGATCTTCGCTGTCCGCGCGGCCGCCGAACTCGAGCGCCAGCACGACGACCAGGCGCTCCGCGCCTCTGAAGAGAAACTGCGGCAATCCCTGCTAGCTTCCAATACCGGCCTCTGGGAGTGGCACACCGAGACCAACGCCGTGCGGTTCTCGCGAGAGTGGAAGCAGCAGCTCGGGTATGACGAAGCGGAGTTGCCGAACACGTTCGAGAGTTGGGCGTCACGGTTGCATCCCGACGATCACGATCAGGCTCTGGCCTACGCCCAGCAGTACCGAGACCACCCGGTGGGCATGTTCCGGCAGGATTTTCGCCTGCGCCATAAGGATGGGACCTATCGGTGGATCGACTCGCACGCCTCGTTCGTGACCGAACCAGACGGCCGGCGCGTGCGCCTGCTCGGCTCCCATATCGACATTACGGAACGGAAACAGGTTGAGCGTCTCTTGGCCCTCCAACACCTGGTGGCCAATGTATTGGCCACCGCATCAGGATTGGACCATGCAATCTCGGATATCCTGCAACCGGTTTGTGAGACATTGGGATGGGATGAGGGGCTTCTGTGGATGGTTGACGAGTCAGCCAAGACGTTGCGTTGCCACTCGAATTGGAGTGCATTGGGAGTGGCCATGGATATCTATGGGGCTGCAAGCCGAGAATTCATTTTCCCCTGCGGTGTCGGGTTACCGGGTCGGGTTTGGGAGGGTGCCAAGCCGGTATGGATTTCAGACGTCA
>VGXD01000358.1 GCA_016873525.1 Nitrospira sp.
CGAAATGTCCCAACCATGATCGCTTCATCCTTTCCAAGGGGCATGCCGCTCCCCTTCTCTATGCCGCCTGGGCGGAAGCCGGCCTCTTCGAAAAACGAGACTTGCTGGGCTTGCGTACACTGACGTCCTGCTTGGAAGGACATCCGACGCCGCGCTTGCCCTTCGTGGATGTGGCTACCGGCTCCCTGGGGCAAGGTCTTTCGGCCGGCGTCGGGATGGCCTTGAATGCCAAGCGTGTGGACCGATCGAGCTACCGCACCTATGTCCTCATGGGCGACGGTGAATCCGTCGAAGGATCGGTCTGGGAAGCGGTGGAGGTGGCGCGCCACTACGCCCTGGACAACCTCTGTGCGATCGTGGATGTGAATCGTCTCGGACAAAGCGATCCCACCATGTTGCAGCATGACATGGAGGCCTACCGTTCGCGCTGGAGCGGCTTTGGCTGGCATGCCATCGTGGTGGACGGGCACGACGTGGGCGCCTTGCTGGCGGCCTTCGATGAGGCGGCCTTTACGAAGGGAAAACCGACGGTGCTCCTGGCCAAGACGTTCAAGGGCAAGGGCATCTCCTTTGTGGAGGACCGTCCCGACTGGCACGGCAAGCCGCTCAAAAAAGGCGAGGAGTCGCAGAAGGCCATCGATGAGTTGACGCGTCAGTTGCGCCAGGGCGTCTTCGAGTCGGAAATCAAGAAACCGGAGGCCTCCCCGGCCGCAGCCAAACCGGCCAAGGCCATGGCGCCGCCCGCCTACAAGCCGACCGATACGGCCGCCACCCGCGAGGCGTTCGGCGCGGCCCTGGCGGTATTGGGCGAGGCCAACCCGCTTGTCGTGGGGCTCGACGCCGACGTCAAGAACTCGACCTACACGGACAAGTTCGGCAAGCAATTTCCCGACCGCTTTTTCGAGAATTTCATTGCGGAGCAGAACATGGTGGGCGCGGCGATCGGTCTGGCCGCTTGCGGCAAGATTCCTTTTCTGGCGACCTTCGCCTGTTTTCTGACCCGCGCCTATGACTTCGTCCGCATGGCGGCCATCAGCCAGTCGAACGTCAAGCTCGTGGGGACCCATGCCGGGGTCAGCATCGGCGAAGACGGTCCGTCCCAAATGGGTTTGGAAGACATCGCCATGATGGCGGCGCAACCGGGGATGGTGGTCCTCTATCCCTCCGACGGCGTCAGCACGCATCGGTTGATCGAAGCGGCGGCGGCGCATTGCGGGCCCGTCTACATCAGGACCGGTCGTCCCAAATCGCCCATCATTTACGGGAACGAGGAGTCCTTCGCAATCGGCGGCTCGAAAATCGTCAGGCAAAGCCCCGGCGACAAGCTGACCATCGTGGCGGCCGGCATCACGCTCTTCGAAGCGTTGAAGGCGCACGAGCAGTTGAAAGCGGCCGGCATTCCCGTGCGGGTGGTCGATCTCTATAGTATCGTGCCGATCGATCGCGCGACGTTGCTGGATTGTGCCCGCGCGACGCAGAACCGGATTCTGACGGTGGAGGACCACTACGAGCATGGCGGGCTGGGGGATGCCGTGCTGAGCGCGGTCGGCTCCGAAGGGGTGCGCGTCCACAAACTGGCCGTGCGGGAGATTCCCCACAGCGGCAAGCCGGATGAATTGGTCGACCGGTACGGGATCAGCGCGCGCGCGATCGTCGAGGCCGCAAAACGGGTTGCGTGACGATGGTGTGATGATGAGCAAATCCGATCTTCTGCGAACCATCCCGATCTTCAACTCGCTGACGGAAAAAGATCGCCGGAAGATTGCCGGAGAGATGGTGGAAACCCGATACGGCAAGGGCGAGTATATTTTTCGCGAAGGGGACCCGGCCGACGGATTCCATATTTTGAAAGAAGGGTCGGTCAAG
>VGXD01000359.1 GCA_016873525.1 Nitrospira sp.
GAAAGCGCCTTGGTCAGCCATCACGCGGTGGCGGAGGCCGCCGTCATCGGCAAGCCGCATAAGACCGTCGGCGAATCCATCAAGGCCTTCATCATCTTGAAACAGGGTGAAACGGAAAGCCCGGCGCTGATCAAGTCGATCAAGGATCAGGTGCTGAAAGAATTGGGTAAGATCGGAGTCCCGTCCGAGATTGACATCGTGTCGTCACTCCCGAAAACTCGGTCCGGCAAAATCATGCGCCGGGTATTGAAAGCGAAAGAACTCGGGCAAGACCCAGGAGATATCTCGACGATTGAGGAGTGACGAAATTGGGCAGGGGTGGGCGCAAACCCGGCGAGCCGATCTACTTGCGGCGGCATATTATCGCCCTTGCTCTGGCGGTCGGCCTGCCGGTTGTGCTTCTACAACTCTATAAGATATACATAGGCCCAGTGAGCTTCGACGCACAGATTGGATTTGGGCTTCTTGTTTCAATCCTGGCCGGGATCATCCTCACTCGCGCCTACCGCTCATCGGCTCAAAACGAGCCGTAGCACACCCTCAGCATTCGCTCTGCGGCTTCTCGCTTGGACACCTGTATACGGCAAGTCATGATGGTCGCCAGCTTCAGGGAGGGACCATTGAAGCCAAAAGTCACGCCACCTTCAACTTCTTGGCAGAGACGAAACGAATCTGCACGCGCTTATCAAGCGCCTCCGCAATTCGCTTGAGCATGGAGAGCGAATGTCCGTCGTAGTCAGCATCTTCCAAACGACAGATCGCCGATTTTGTGGTGCCGACCCGAGCCGCCAATTCTTGCTGCGTGAGGCCGGCTTTCGTGCGAAGAGCATAGATCTTCCTGGCGATCTCCGCGTTGATGACCTCTTCCTCGTAGGCCTGCTCTCGTGCCGGATCACCGGCCACATATCGCTTATACAGATACGCAGAAGCCTTTGAGCTGAACCGTTTCTTCGGCATAACGCCGCCCCCTAGGAAAGTTTGAACGTGAACTGTCGGATGGCCACCGGTCAAGAAGTTCTGGCCAGAGACCCTCTTAGCCGTGCACGGCTCAAGGAGTCTTAATTGCCTTATGCGCCCTAAAATGACTCCCGACCCCTTTATTCATCCTCGCCGTGCACGATTCAAGATTCGATGCCAGTTTTTGTTCTATTTCTGGCTGTTTTGTCTTCTATGGTCATCCCGCAGGCAAGGTCTTTGAGGCGTGATTCCGCCCCTTCTCCATCGCTGTGTCCGCCTCCGCAACAGCCATCTCCATGGCTTCCATCATTTCCGTTATTCTTGTGGTGACTGCGCATGAGCTTCATATCCGCCATGAGACCCAATCCAAAGCCCGTTGCCGGCGCAATGAACGTCCATGGTCCCCCGATGGCTGAGCCAACGGCGAGGCCTGCAAAGAGGCCTAGACAGCAAATCATTGTTATCCCTCTCCGCCTAGATGCGATTCAGTATATCGCATATAGCGGCTCACCTGTTTGACCGGTCCCGCGTTTCCCCTTTCAATCGCCGCCGGACTTTGCCACGATTTCTCCCTGTGAATTTGTTGACCCCTATTTCCCTTATGTTTAGGCCGATCCGCAGAAGAATCAGGTCTGCTAGTTCCTGTCCGCATAACACGCCGCTACTATTCGCGAACGATTCGCCATACCGTTGCTGTTTCAATGAGTTGCGACTCATGCCCGAGACAAATCAGATCAGCCCACGCTTCTGCAGGTAATCTTTATCGATGATGGGCTGGGGCTTGGGCAGCTGGCTGCGTTCTTGGAGCAAGCGCTCGACGTACTTACCGATGAGGTCGGACTCCAGGTTCACGGGATCGTTCACCTGTTTGATACCCAGGGTCGT
>VGXD01000360.1 GCA_016873525.1 Nitrospira sp.
GCCGTTCAAAAATCATGGCGCCGAACGGCGCCGTGGTACGCACCCCCCTCGGATACCCAATCCACCTCAGCCGTCCAAACCGATGAAATCCCGGTCAATTCAGCCGGTGTTCCCATTCCGGAGCCACCTGGCACCTGCCCGCCACTCCCACGGAAGTCCGCGATGTCTGCGGAGCGGGCGACACGGTGTTCGCCGCACTGGCCGTGGGCATGATCACGGGGAAGTCGCTCCGTGAAGCCTCCCGGTCAGCGATGGGGGCGGCGGGAAGGCAGGTGGCGGCGGTGGGTGTGGCGGCAGTCGCGTGAATTGCTGTGGGTTGCAATGGCCAATCCGCCGCCAAGCACCGAACGACCGCGATCACCGGGCCGCCGGAGAAACACTCTCCATTGGCAAACCGCGCGATCGGCGGCTCCGCGTGCATCGCATAGTTCTGCCCGTTTTAAGCGTTGAGGACTCGGTTGATTTGAGTGCTAAGTTGTTCGGCGGTGATTTCACCGTTAGTGTGCCGATGAATTTGGCGAACGATCTCGTCAAGCGCCAATAGTCCACCCACGGATTCTTCAATCTGCGCGCGTAGTCGCGCATCATGCCCCGGACGGAAAGTTCCGCCTGCCGTTTCCTCGCGGCAGCCGCACGCACATTCTGGCATAGTCTTGTCCTGCAGTTCAAAAGCCCATTTGGGCTTTGCTTTGCACTTCGTCATTCATAAACATCACGGTGATAATTTTGTTTCCGTCCTGCCAGACCATCCCTTTGGCATTCATCGTGATTCCACCGAAGGAACCACCAGAACTTGCCTGTTCCTTTCCTTTGCCGAGGATCGCTTCGACTTCGGACAGTGACATGCCGGTTTGAATCTTGTCGTAGTTCGATTGCGTGACGGCACCACCTCCGCAGCCTGCAACGGTCAAGATAATGGCGAGGCTGAAAGCGGAAATTGCGTGACGAACGGTTGCGAGTTTCATGGACGTTCCTTTGTTGGTTGAAGGGCAGAACTTATGATTGTCCAGAACGGCCTATCACGGGCGCCGCCCGCTGGGAATAGGCCGACCGTTGCGGCGGGCTATCCTGTCCGAAACCAACCGTAAAATATCGAGTCAAGCTATGTCTGTCAATCATTTGAAGCCCGATCGCAGGGTTGCCGGTCACCCGGATAGGCCGACCGGGATAAGGCCCTATTGGCGGCCGGATAGGCCGACCAGCTAGGTCGGCCTATCACGGCATCGACTTGCGGCTTCGTCGCGTACCCAAGGTTGTGTCGCAAAGCAACTTGATGCTCGCGTGTCTGGATCATCGCCCCGGCATAGCCCGACCGGTCGAACAATCCCGACCTGCATTTCCCCTTCCTCCTTCCGTGACCTTGAATCGGTGTTCGTGCGTCTTGCCTATTCGTCCCATTCGCACTTAATTATGGTTGCGTTGCGAAAAGGTTGCGACCGATTGAGGGATCGCAACCCCTCATAACCCGAGCAAAGCGAGACAGGGAGAGAAGCGAGACTTTGGGACGGAATTGGGAGACGAATGTCGCATCGGTGGATGCCCCGTGACTCTCGCGAGACCTCAAGTCGTCATAACCAGAGAGTCACCCCGTACTCGCAAGTCGTTGCCACAACTGGGCCTTGAAATGCCCAGCGACCGATCTCTCGCGACGCCTGTCGTTCCTATAACCCCGTGGTCCCCCGATTTCGCTACGGCCCAGACTGCTTGTGCGGTCGGAATTCGAATTTTGACTGCGGGGTTATGAGCGGCTGATCTGAATTTCGAAGAAGGTTCCTTTCGGTTTTGACACCGAAAGGGTCTCGAAATCTGTAAGCTCCTTGCCATCAAGCA
>VGXD01000361.1 GCA_016873525.1 Nitrospira sp.
CTGCTTCCAGTAGGTCGCCGTCCAGCGCCGATACCGCCGTTGCCTGGCCACGGAAAACAAACGAGCCCGCTTGCAGGGTCTGCTTGATCTTGCTCTGCAGTTGGGTCGCGAGCTTGGCGGCGCGATCAAGCTGACCGGTGCAGTAGTCCTTGACCTCTTGGTCGGGCTCGTTGCGGTGCAGTTCGGCGATGCGCTGGCAGCGATAGATTTCGTTCGCCAGGTCGTCGTGTTCGGAATTGGCGCGGGCCAAAAGCCCGATGACATTCCGGCCCGCTCGGCTGCGGGAGTCATCCAGCATCCGGTTCTTGGCTGTGTCGTAGTCGCTGGCGGGCACCAACTCCACGACAGTTTGAATAGTGCTCTGATCGCCGGCCAGGCTGGTGATAGCGCTGCCGGCCTGGACCTTCAGGCCCGTTGCGACCGCCATCGTGCCGTGGAGACTGACGCGGGGCAGCGGATCGAAGGACTCGCGCAATGCATCGTTGAAGATGCGCTTCACGTCCACGGTGCGCAGCGCAATGGCGCCACGCTCTTGTTCAATATCCCGCAGCTTCTCACTGAGGAAGACGAGGTTGCCGTCCTTCTCACCCAGCGGCACATGAACGTCGCCCAACATTTCTTCCACAGCCTTGCGCACCGTATCGAGCTGCGAGGACGCAGTGATCGATGGGTGCATCAGGCTGGCGACGTTCTGCACCGACACCGGCAGGTTGCCGAGAATCTGCAAAACGGCGACGGACTTGGCGATGTCCTGGTGGAGTTGCGAGTCTGGGAAGCGAATCTGGACCTTGCCAACCGCCTGGTGGATGGACGTGAAGGCGCGCCGGATGTCCTTTTCCAGTTCGTCGTAAAGCGTGACGGTGGTGGCCAGCCAGCCTACGGGCTGATCGGCCATTGCCTTGGAGCCGCCTTCGCCTTTCAAGACGTCCTGGATCACCTTGATCGCAGAGCGCAGGCCGATGCCGCCGGTGGACTTGGCCAGGGCGCCCAGCAGGTGCAGCAGGATGTCGAAGTGAGCCGGCAGGAATGGGTAGAGATTGGTGAAGCTCTCTTTGCTGAAGTCGGCGTCGTAATACTTGGCGTCTTGCAACTTGGTGTTGTGTCGTAACGCCTGGCCGTGGGCTTCGAACAGCTTGCCGAGCTCAGTCTCGCCAGCCGGTGATTTACCAAGCAGGCGGCGGTAGCAGATCTCTTTGATGTCGCTCGATTCAAGGTCGATCTGGATCGGGAAGCGGTCTTTCAGCTTGTAGAGCTTGTCCGAGTTCAGTGCTGCGCGAGGATCGTCCTCAGTAAGGGTCTGCTGCGCGGTGGAGATGATCCAGGCCTTGCCGTCGCCCAGGCGCTTGAGGTTTTTGGCCAAGCCATCGAGGTTGAGGATCAGGTTGTCGCGCGAGGCTACGTACTGCCCCACTTCGTCGACGATGAAGATGATGTTCTGCTTGCCGCTCTTCTCGCGGACGATGTCGATCATCTCTTGCACGCGCTGGTCTTCGAACTGGAAGAAGCCTTCGGTGCTGGACGAGAATGACTTGGTTTCCGGGAAGAGTGCCGGGTACATCTCATGGGCGATTTTCGGGATCAAGCCATCGATGGCCAGCGGGTTGTTCTGCACGCGAGCCCAGGTGGCACCTGGCAGCGCCTTGCCGATGCGCTCATGGAGTTCGGGCGTGCGGCCGTCCTTCTCGACCATGCGCTCAAAAGCGGCAACCTTCAGGTTGCGCGAGTAGCCGGCCCACTGCAGCACCTTGAAGTAGAGGACAGTGGAGACGTCTTCCATCGTTGCGCCGGCGAGCATTTCACTCGCCAGGTCCAGCATGACCAC
>VGXD01000362.1 GCA_016873525.1 Nitrospira sp.
GCGAGCGCTCGAATCTGCTGGCATTTCGGCACCCGCACTTGAGCTTCAAAAACCCGTTCGTTTCATGTTCGACTGGGAACCTACCCACTTTGGCGCCCCAACCGGCCCGCCAACGAGGGGGTTCCTAGAAGCGGCCTCACATCACTTCGACGAGCCATCCCATCCTGCGGGGCTCACCCCCCCCCCGTCGGCGTCCTACGAGTGAGACTCGTCCATGGTTACGATGATCACCCAACGCGGCCACTCACTCACACCGTCCGCGCGTGTTTCGGTAACTATGTACCTCTTCGACGACAGTAGATCGCTCGTTAACGCCGAGTTTAGCCTTGACCATGTCGACGGGGAGCATTGCATCGTTGTCGAGAGCAGCGGTGGTTCGAATCCGGCTCGCAGCATCATGCGCCGGAATCCCGGGTACAACAAACTGCTTTCGTGCCTGTTTTCTCGGTTGGGTGTGGCCAGAATCCGAGTCACTCGAGTCATGCTCGATTCTGCACAAGTCGCGACGATCCCGGTGACTGATCGCGTCGCGGAACTCGTGACGCCGTACCCGGTGGATCTTTCTGGTCAGGACGTTGAAGGTTTTCGGAAGATGCTCGGTCGAGCTATTGCCGCGATGCACCGGGATCCCGCGGCCATGGGCGGTGGCAACGCCCAGAAGCGCATTCGAATCTGCTTGGAGCGCCCTGTGCGCCCCGAGCAACTTCGATGTGCCGCTAATGAGCAGACTCCTCCTGACGCAGACTTTGACCATGCCCCGGGCTTGGGCGAAACAGAGAAGGAGTATCTAAGGTCCTCGAGAATTGGACAGGGGGGCTTTCGGAACGCGCTTCTCGAGCGATTCGGTGGGATGTGCCCGCTGACAGGTATTGTCCATCCAGACCTTCTGATTGCGTCGCACATCAAACCGTGGAGTGCGTGCACAAACAGCGAGCGCCTAGATAGCCAGAATGGACTGCTGCTCTCTGCCCTCGTAGATAGGCTCTTTGATCGAGGCCTGATTACCTTCAGTGAAGAGGGGTGTCTGATGGCCTCGCCTCGGCTCTCGGCGGCCGATCGGTGTCGCTGCAACCTCAGCAGTCCAGCACCAATAGCGCTCGCTGAGCGCAGCAAACTGTACATGGCTTACCACCGGCGGATTGAGTTTGTTAGCGCCTAACAGTCGGTCGCGGTGGCAGATCCTTCACTCTGCGGCGGGTCAACCGAACTCGGAGTATGGCACGCCGACCGGAAGACGACTATCTGGAATCGGTCATGCGCGGTTCAGCCGCCCGGCCGCTGGGGACGGTGGTTACCGCAAGGTAGACCGGACCTGCTCGCTTCTGCGATAAAGTTGAGGTTGGCGGGCTGAAGATCACTTGATGACCTCTTTGACAGAGGCTCTAATTCAGCGATGCCGGGGACTGTCCCTACTCCACACGAAGTTGTTGAGGCTGCAACTGCTTGGCGCGATGCATGGCAAGAAGCAGTAGCGAACGCCCGACCGGACGCACTTGCCATCGATGTAGAGTCAGACCCTGTCATCGGTAGGGTGTCGAAGTGCCTGAGGTCATTGGTTGATGCGCTTGGCCAGATTCTGGTTGAGGACCATCACCCGGAAGGCCTCTCGGCGGCCGCCTTCAGTTTGGCGAGTGATTCCTTCTCAGCTCGCACGAGTGAAAAATCGAAGGCAAGGCGTGCAATCGGCTTCTTGGGAGAGGTCTTTCTCGGCCTGGATGGGCTCTTGAGTCGGCGGCCCTCAGGCCGCAAGGGTCGTCCAGCCCAAGATCCAACGCTCTACACCCTCTTGGAGTCTCAAGAGGGGCTCAGGCGCTTTTT
>VGXD01000363.1 GCA_016873525.1 Nitrospira sp.
GGCTGTACGATCCCGGCCCTCCCGGACATGGGCCTGGTCCATGTCGATCGCTGGGCGGACATCAACGCCGACGATAAAACGGTCGGCGAGATCCTGGCGGCTTTCAACCGGGCGGAGGATTCGCTCCACGCCGGTGACCTGGACGGGCTCATGGCCCTCTACTCCGAGCAATACCACTATCACGGCCTCTCGAAAGCCGACCTCCGGACGATCTGGCAGGACATGTTGGCCCAGTACGAGCAACTGGCCGGCACCCATATTTTTTCCAAGATTCAGGTCTCGACGTCCGGAAAGAGCCCGACCGCCGAGATCGCTTGCACCGGCAGTCTCTGGGGAATCTCCAAGGAGACCGGAAAACGAGTCATTCTTGACAGTTGGTTCTACGAAACTCATAACATGGTTTATGAGGATGGCGGGTGGCGAATCCGCGGACATAAAGGGGAGGGCCCGAAGACCTTGCCCTTCGGCGTGGCCCCCCATCCATTCTTTTAACCAAGGAGAGTTCCATGAGCGCACACACGCATAGACGGCGGTTTCGACAGGGAGGGCTCCTCGTCCTCGCGCTGCTCCTCTTCGGCGCGCTGGCTGCGACCTCGGATGCCGAGAAATCGAAGACGGCGCGGCCGGCGCTGCCCTTCGGGCTGAACGAAGAATCGTTCTACGTCCCCCCCGACAATCCGATGACGCCGGAGAAGATCGAGTTGGGCCGCCTGCTTTTCTTCGACAAACGCTTGTCCAAGGACAACACCATCGCCTGCGCCAGTTGCCACATTCCGGCCCTGGCCTTCACGGACGCCCAGCCGGTGTCCGCCGGGATTCGGCATCTCCAGGGAGGACGCAGCGCGCCGACAGCCGTCAACCGGGCCTTCAGCAAGGCCCAGTTCTGGGACGGGCGAGCCGAGACCTTGGAGGCCCAGTCCATCGGTCCCTTCGTCAACCCGGTCGAGCACGGGTTCGAAAACCACGGCGAGATGATCAAGAAGCTGCGCACGATCGAGGGCTACAAAAAGCTCTTTGGGCAGGTGTTCGGCACGGACATCACCATCGAGGGGGTCGGCAAGGCCATCGCCACCTTCCAGCGGACCCTCCTGTCCGGCAACAGCCCGGCCGACCGCTATGACATGGGGGGAGAAGAAAAAGCGATCTCGGCTTCAGCCCAACGAGGGCTCGTGTTGTTCCGCGAAAAGGCCCGCTGCACCAAGTGTCACTCCGGGTTTAATTTTACCGACGAAAAATTCCACAACCTCGGCATCGGCTGGGACACGGCGGCCCCGGACCTCGGACGCTACCTGGTGACCAAGGACAAAGACGAGATCGGCGCCTTCAAGACGCCGACGCTTCGCGAAATCTCGCGGACGGCTCCCTACATGCACGATGGACGGTTCGGAACCCTGGAGGACGTGGTCGAGTTCTACAACAAAGGGGGGATCAAAAATCCCTTCCAGGACAATCTGATCCTTCCGCTCAGTTTGACGAAAGAGGAGAAAAAGGACTTGCTCGCGTTCCTCCGGACCCTCGAAGGGGAAGGCTGGCAGCAGGTGAAGGCGCCGGACTCGTTTCCTGAATAATGAATAGCCTTCAGCTATCAGCTTCGGAAACGGAGACCACCGGATTCTTGTTCTGAGCCGAGGACTGACACTGAGAGCCTCTTTGCGACCCTATGATCTACACCATCACCTTGAACCCGGCCCTGGACCATTACCTCGAAGTCGAGGACCTTGACGTGGACGATGCCAACCGGGTTCACGCCGAGGCTCTCTACGCAGGGGGAAAGGGGATCGATGTGTCCCGCGCCATCCGGCACTT
>VGXD01000364.1 GCA_016873525.1 Nitrospira sp.
GTTCAATGTCGGTCTGGAGATGTCGGGCGCCGGATTGCCAATCGTCGGTGGTGTAGCCGACGCGGCGGGCGAGGAAGATGAACTCGTCCGAATCACTCGGCGGCAACACCAAATCCTTCGCGTTACCGCGCACCATCCGCAACCCGTCGATCAGCATGCGAATGAAGAAATAGGCCTTCCGTAGATTCTCGCCATCCTGCCGGCCCACAATCCCACACTCGACGAGTCCGGCCAATGCCTGCATCGTGTTGGGCGTGCGGAGCACGGCGTGCTGATGGCCGTGCATGACTTGGAGGTATTGCACGGCATACTCGATGTCGATGACGCCGCCAGGACTGAGTTTCACGTTGACGGTGCCTCGTTCGACCAGTTGCTTGAGTTGCTCGCGGCGCAGGTCGATGGCTGTGGCGAGGTCCCACGGGGCCCCGCTATAGACGAAGCTGTCGCGATGGGCTTCGACCTGTTTGCCGAGTGTTGCGTCTCCCGCCACGAACCGGAGCTTGATCAGGGCTTGGCGCTCGAAGGGGGCGCTGAGTCCCGTCGGGCTGTAGTAAGCCTGCAACTCGTCCAAGGAGTTGGCCAGCAGTCCTTTCCCGCCATGAGGCCTGAGCCGGACATCCAGATGGAAAATGCCTTCCTGCTTGGCCTCGATGGATTGGATGACTTCCTGGGTAAGCCGCTCGAAATACTCGCTGTTGTCCAGCGGCTTAGGGCCGGTCGTCCGGCCAGCCCCGCCGTACACGAAGAGCACCTCGATATCCGAGGCATAGCCCAGCTCTCGCCCTCCGAACTTGCCGAGCCCGAAGATCGAAAAAGAGCAGGGGTTTCCGTCGGCGAGTCTGGGTTTGCCGTGGAGGCGAGCCAGGAGGGCCTGGCCGTCACGGACGGCTTGGTCGAGGATGACTTCGGCCAGGTCGGTCAGCGCCTGGGAAAATTCCGGCAGGGTGGACTCCGGCTCCAGCAAATGTTTCATGTCGATTCGGAACAGTTCCTGGTCCTTGTAGTGATTGAGCGCCCGTCGCCGCTGGGCCGGGCCTCGCGCCTTGGCCAGGTGCCGCCGCAGGTCCCGCACCAGGGCCCCGCGCGGCCGGATGAGCGGCTGCCGTTGAAAGTTGTCCAGCATCGGCAGGAGGTTGGCATGTTGCCGCCGGAGAAAGTCTTCCCAGAGGAAGTCGCTGGTGCCGAGAAGTTTGGCCAGCAGGGCCAGCGTTTTCTTGTCCTTTAGAAACGCCAAGGTCCGGCCGCTTCGGGATTCTTCCACGATCTGGTCCAGGAAACGGTCGAAGTATTCGATGGCCTTGGCCGGGTCCGGCGCCCAAGTCAGAAAGTGGGTAAACTGTTTGATCAGCGCGGCGGTGAGCCTGAGTTCCTGTTGTTCGGCCGGGTCCCCGATCTTCCGCTCGTGCCGGTCCCTCACGTAAAAGCGGTCGTGCAGCTCCGCCCCCACGTGTTCGAATTGGGCCTTGCGAATGTAGAGGCCGCGGATGGTGAGGGCGTTGGCGAAGGCGTAGAGAAACGCGGGGGTGTCGGTCGAGCGGATATCCATGACGGTGTCGGTGGGGGATTGCTCGTTGTCGAAGCGGATGTGGATCGGATAGAGCAGGCCGCTGAAGGCGCTGCGCGAGCGGCCGAGCGTTTCGATCAGCCGGCGATTGACGGCGCGGCGGACGTCCTGGACGCGATTGTCGTCCAGGAGCGCGACCATCCGGGTTAACTCCTCGGCGAAATGCTGCTGCTGGGCAGGCGGAAACGACGTGCCCGGCATCGGGCGGACTCGAAAGACATCCACGATTTTCTTGCGGG
>VGXD01000365.1 GCA_016873525.1 Nitrospira sp.
CGCCGGTGGCGCGCTTGATCTGTTGTTCAACTACATCGCACGCACGCCGGACTCGAAGGCAAAGATCGTCGCCAAACTGGGAAGCTCTGCTCCGGCCGGAGTCGAGTTTCAGATCGACAGTCTGGACACCGGGTGGTCCTCCGGACGCATCGCCCTGAAGGATGGCGCAGGTATCGAACTCAACCTGACCAAGCCTGGCGACAACACCTTCAAGGTGTTTGTGTTCGATTCCAACGGCGGGCCTGTATCGCTGCGTGAAGACAAGATTGTCATTGCACGCACCGCCGCTAGCATCGATGCGATCCCGGCATCGCATTCCGTCGGCGTGGAAGCGCGCGACAAGGTGGGCGGTCGCTTGAGCTTGGATTATCTCGTTCGGGAGGGCGATCAGCTGCCCAAGAAAGGCAAGAAGACTTTCAAGGCAGGCGAGTCTCTCAAGGCTGGAAGTGCTGGGTCGATCAAGTTCAAGCTGTGGGAGGGCGATATCTCCGACCCCATCAACGACAACCGATTCATCGGCATGTTCGAGATCAAGGGAACGGATTTCGACGACGGTGTCATTGCCGCTGGCGCGGAGTTGATCTGCGAGTACGAAGTGCTCGACTCCGGCAACATCGTTCTGGAGGTTTCAGTCCCTTCAATCAGCGGTTCGTTCCAGAGCGGGCGTAACTTCTACTCCAGCCAGGAAGGCAAGGTCGACTACACCAACCAAGCGAAGAACATCCAGGAACAGTCGGACCACACCTTGCAGCGGCTCGACGAGATGGCGTCCAAGGTCGATGACCCGCGTCTTGAGCAGGCCCGCGAGAAGCTCGAGCAAGCGAGTACTATCAAGACTGACGAGGCCGACCCCGAGACGGCCAAGCAGGCGATGGATCACGTCCAGGAGGCCAAGCGGCTGCTGGCGCTGACCCGCAAGGAGCATCTGAAGGACATTCGCCAGCTGGAACTGGACAAGGCAGTCGATTTCTTCGACAAGGTGGTGCGCCAGCACGCCAGACCCACCGAAGCCTCGTCTTTCGACAACTTGGTCAAGACAGCGCAGCGCGCGATTGACAACAACAGTGGCGACTTCGAGTCGCACCTGGATGATCTGCGCGGTCGCAACTTCATGATCCTGTGGCGTCAGGATTGGTTCGTCATCGAGCGCTTCAAGTGGCTGGCCGAGGATACCTACCTCTTCCCAGATGCCCGCGAGCATGCCCAGCTGGTGGCTGCGGGAGCGGAGGCGTTGAAGGCCAATGACATCGACAAGCTTCGTGCTGTAGTAGCGCATCTCGATTCCATCCGCATCGGTTCTGCGGGTGAGGACGACATGCTTGCTGGCGCGAACATCGTGCGGAGTTGACCCATGGCACTCGACGCGTGGCTTCCCATCGGTTTTACGTTGCCCGACGGTGCGAAGGCGCGCGTCGCCCTGTTTGAAGGGGCGGACTGGCAGATCCTTGAGACCCAGGGTGGTGGGCGGGCGCTCGTTGTACGCGAGGCGCTAGCTCAGCATTGGGTAGATGCCGGGCTGATCGATGATGGGACCTTCAACGTCTTCCTGTTCGGCGATCAGCAGCTTCGGTCCATCTCGTGTGGTCCGAGCCAGACGCTGTGCCCGGTCAGCGAGGCGAAATCACCCGACACCAAGGCTGAGGCGCTCGCCTTTGCTCTTGCGTTGAAGGCAACACGCGATATCGATGCGGATTCGGCGCTCCAGGATGCGCTCTACGTTGAGAAGATCACGCGGCTGCTGCCAACCTACAGCATCAGCTCGAGAACTGGCGATGATGTCGTGCTCGGCTACTGGCTGACG
>VGXD01000366.1 GCA_016873525.1 Nitrospira sp.
GCCGAGGGTCCCATCCGCGTCCGGGCTCCCGGTGTAGAGGAGGATCCCGAAGCGCTCAGCCTCAGTGTCTGCGTAGATGCGCTCGCGAATGGAACTGGCGGGATAGCCGCAGCGCATAGCGAGTGACTGGATAAGGAGGTGCGAGAGGGTGTGCAGCAGCACATAGGGGCCACCCGGGAATGGACGCTCGGCCTTGCGATCCTCCATCCAGAGCCTGTGTCCTGTCGCTAGGCCCTCGAGCCGCTGCACCACTGCCGGCCGGCCGAGCCACGCTTTTATCGCGACGGCGCGAATCTGCAGGAATACGCCTTCACCGCGGTTCTCGGCCGCGGGAAACCACTTTGGTTCCAAAGCGATCTGCGCTCGTTCCACGTCGGTTTCGTACTCCCCGTTGATATCCGGAGTGACGGCCTCGAAGCGTGTGAATCCAACCAGAGCCAGGATCTCGCGCAATCGATGAACCTGGATGACAGTTTCGATCCCGGCGACGCGCTCTGAGTGGCGCCAGGTCCGATCAGGCAAGCGACGCGCGTGGAAGTTGGGGTCCACGGGCACGTCGTCCCCGAAACCCTCGGGTGCGGAGAGAAGCGCGTCTAGCTCGACCTGCTTGACGGGCCGCTCTACTTTCTTGCCGCCCTTTATCTGCTCAATAACTTCGAGGATGTCGGTGTCAGAAAATGGCGCGAGTTTTGCGGCGACCGTCGGTTTTTTCTTCAGGAACGTTAGGCTGGCAGCGTCCTCAACAATCTGCAAGTCATCCCAAAGCTCCCGCACGGCCGTCTCCGCAGCCGTCCCGCGATCAGGGAGTGACAGAACGCTCACCACTTGCGGGAAATACGCGTTGGATGCCGTCCGGATGAGTAGGCGGCTCGGCAGCTTGCAGTCCTCGTTCGAGTTTCTGCCGAGCCAGGGTCGAGCGCCGTGACAGGTGTCGAGCGGATTCAACTCTATGACGGACGCTTCATATAGACCGCGCCGTTTGCCGCACTCGCAGCGCACAGCAAGGTCGGCAAGGTCACCGCTCGTGCCGAGTTCGTCTAGCCAGAGCTGCCGTTTACATTTGTCCTCAGACCCATGCACAAAACGAAACCAGTTGATGTCGTCAACGTGTCCCTTCGGGCAGCCCCGCACGAAGCGTGTGGCGACAACCGGGCAGCCATCGAAGCGGCCTTTATCGTCGAGTTTCTTGCGATGCACCAACCGTCTCGAGCGCTCACGCTCTTCGCCGCGACCGGCCTCTTGAACGACGAACCATTCGGGGAATCGCCAAGCGCCGATGCCTTGGGCCGGTTCCCGGGGGTCATTCCTATCGGGAGGCGGCGCGAAAAGCTTGGGGGCCACGACGCCCGTCATGATCTGGAGCTTGCGCGCGAGCCGGGGCTCGACGATCTCCTCGAGATCGCCCGTCTTCGGCCAAGTGTCGAGGCCACCTACAATCGCCGAATGCCTGGGCAAGTCGATCAGCGCGCCCGGCCCATAGGTGGTGATGACCTGTCCGCGGCGGATCTGCCCGTGGGCCTTGCCACTCATGTGCGGTCCTCCACCTGCATGCCGCTGAGATCTTTGAGGAACAAGTTCACCTCGGGCTCGACATCGCGGAGCGAGCGATTGGCCCTAAACTTCCGGTGGTGCTCGGACTCGAAGACTTCGTCCAGCATCTCCCGCAAGAGCGGCTTGGGCTGCTTGAGTTCGTACTTCTGGTACTGCATGCCGACCCCGGCAACCCGGTAGTCCTCGAAGATTTTCCGCCAAGAGTCGAGCAGGTCCACCACCCGATTCTGCACGCTCCGCAG
>VGXD01000367.1 GCA_016873525.1 Nitrospira sp.
TCAGCAGCCCATCCGAATCGAGGGACATCACGCTCCTGCCAAAGTGCGGCCTGTCAAGCGGGAACGGCGCAGTCGAAGAAGAGCAGGAGGCGGCGGGAGCGTTTCAGCATGCTCTGCGTAAGTCTTGCCTGTTAGCGACGTAAGTACCGCCTTGACCGCCTATTGCCACGGCCGAGGGAGGGGCTGAACGCGATCGTGTAACAGGCATCCCCTCGCGCACACCGCGGGCGCCTGCCCTCGATGGGGACCCCTGAGGCACCCTGGGGCCCCCCGGCGAGAATATCGCAGTTCCTGTGCAAGTGTGCAAGGTTATCGGAGGGGTAGGGCGCCCCGCCCCCGCCCCCATCTCCCGCGCAGGTACAATGGCGCCGACATGCTGGCATTCGTGGACGAGTCCGGCGACGCGGGTTTGAGACCCGAGAAGGGCGCGAGCCTGTACTTCACTGTCGCGCTTGTCACGTTTGTCGACCACCGCGAAGCTGAGGCGTGCGATCGACGGATAGCAGCGCTACGGAGCGAGCTGCGAAAACCGGACGGATTCGAGTTTCACTTCCACCGCAACTCGCATGGCGTCCGCATGCGCTTTCTGGAGGCCGTGGCGCCGTTCGGGTTCGCGTACCACGCCCTGACGGTCAGCAAAGACGCCAGGCTGCTGGGCGGCAACGAAACGTTCCAGGGCTACACGTGCCGGCGCCTATTCGAGACCGCCGGGCCGCACCTGGCAGACGCGATCGTGGTCCTGGACGACTGCGGCGAAGGGAGCTTCCTGCGCGAACTGAAGCGGTACCTTCGCGATCGGGCGGCTGCGGATGGCCAGCGGCTCGCTCGCGCCATCCGGATGGAGCGCAGCCGGAGCAACAACCTGCTGCAACTGGCCGACTATGTGGCCGGCGTGGTGAACCGCACGGCCTGCCGCAAACGGGGCGCTGGCGAGTATCTCGCCTGGATCGCCAGCCGGGAGATCCCGCGGCAGGTTTGGCCTTGAGAAAAGCGTCCCGGCACCCTAGCCACCTCGGATGAGATGGCAGGCGGCCTCGATCTCGGGAGTCTGGTTACCCCGGGGCCACCTTTCGGGTGCCGGGCAATTCCGATCCGATATTGGCGCCCGCAGGCCGGACCTGTCAACGAGAAATCGAGCCTCAGTGTTAGACCGGCGTTAGACCGGGCGGGGTTCCGAAGAAGCCTCGATCGCCGAAACCGGCTCTCTACCTAGCGCGCTCAGAGGGACTTGAACCCCCGACCTTCTGATTCGTAGTTTCACGGTGCCGGGATACCCTCTGACTAAGCGGGATTAATTGGGATTGATTCCGTGCGGATTTCAGACTACCATCCTAGGGACAGGGGGACACAAGAAAACCCGAAAAATCCCGATTGCTGTCCCCCCGGTGTCCCCCCGAAACTCTGGGGGGGGGACAGAAGCGAGCCGGAGGCGACAGTGGCAAGCGAGATGTTGAAGCCCTACACCATGGCGGCGATCGAGCGGTTGAAGCCGGCGCCCGCCGGCAAGAGGGACACGTACCTCCACCCGCGTATCCCGGGGTTGATCCTGCGCGTCACGGACAAGGGCGCCAAGTCCTTTGCTTTCGAGGCCCGGGTTAAGGGCGGCGAGAAGGTGAAAGAGACAATCGGCCGATTTCCCGCTTGCACGGTCGAAACGGCCGAGGCCGAGGCAAAGCGGTTGAGCGCCCAGATGGTCCGAGGGATCGACCCCCGGGAGGCCCGCCGAAGGGCCGGGAAGGATCCGACGTTCGCCGAGTTGTTCAAGGCCTACATGGAGGAACCGGGCCGGCGA
>VGXD01000368.1 GCA_016873525.1 Nitrospira sp.
GACGCCGGATCTGCGCCGATTGACCCACCAGGCGCAGGATTTGAAATTGCAGATGCGGCGCAGGCTGGAGACGATCCTGGCCTCCACGCGGTACGCCGAGGTGCTCCAGGAGCGCTATTTCGCGCAGCGCGAGGGGCGGTATGTGGTGCCGGTGAAGGCGGAGATGCGCTCGAAAATCCCCGGCATCGTCCACGACGTTTCCGGCAGCGGCGCCACGGTGTTCCTGGAGCCGCGCGAATTGGTCGAGCTGAACAATTCGATCAAAGTGGCCGAGCTGGAGGTGGCGCGGGAGGTCACGCGTATCCTGCAAGAGCTGTCCGCCGAGGTGGCCTCGCACAGCCCGGCGCTGCTGGAGGGGTTGGCGGTGCTGGCGACGTTGGACTGCATCGCGGCCAAGGCATCCCTGGGCCATCTGGTGAGGGGCCGGACGGTGACGCTCAATCGTCTGGGCCGCGTCGCGCTCATGCAAGCCAGGCATCCGCTGCTGATGCTGGCTAGGGAGCAGGTCGTAGCCAACGACGTGGTGCTGGATGAAACGGTCCGCGTGTTGGTCATCTCGGGGCCGAACACCGGAGGTAAGACGGTCACGCTGAAGATCGTCGGGCTGTTTGCCTTGATGGTGCGGGCCGGCCTGTTGTTGCCCTGCGGGCCAGACTCCGAAATGGCCCTGTTCCCAAAAGTCTATGCCGACATCGGGGATGCCCAGGACTTGGCCAAAGACCTGTCCAGTTTTTCCGCCCACATGATCCAGATGATCCGGCTGATGGAGAACGCCCTGCCGGTGCGGGGGAGGGACGGAAGGCCTCCGGGACCGACGGAGGCCTTGGTGCTGCTGGATGAGCCGGTGACCTCGACCGACCCGGCCGAGGGCGCGGCCCTGGCCGAGGCGCTGCTGCTGCGCCTAGCCGACCTGGGGATGAAGGTGGTGGCCACCACCCACTACAATTCGTTGAAGGCCCTGGCCCAGACCACGCCCGGCTTCAAAAATGCCAGCGTCGAGTTTGACGTGAGCCGTCTTGCGCCCACCTACCGGCTGATCATGGACCTGCCCGGCGGGTCTTCCGCGATCGACATTGCCGGCCGTCTGGGCATGGATGAAGAGATTTTGGAGCAAGCGCGGCGGCTGCTGCGACGCGAGGATCGTGTCTTGGAGCAGATGTTGGGGGATTTGCAGGAGAAGCAGCGGCGTGTGAACGACGATGTGGACCGGATCGCCCTCCTCAAGGCCGAAGCCGAACGGTCGGCCAAGGAGGCGGCCGCAATCGAGGAGCGGTTGCGTCTCACCGAGCGCGAGGAGCGCAAGAGCGCCAAGAAGAAGTTGACGGACGATATCCTGCAAGCCCGCGCCCAAGTCCAGGCCGTCGTCGAGGGACTGAAAAGCGAGCGGACCGTGGGGAAGGCGAAGGAAGCCAAACAGCGACTGGCTGAGATCGAGGCCCAGGCTCGTGAGCGACTCGTCAAGCCGGCCGAGACCGTCCCGGTCGAGCAACTGGCGGCAGGCGACCGCGTCGAGATCGTCGGCCTTGGCTCGGTCGGGGTCTTGCTGGAAGCGCCGCAGGGAAAGAAGCGGGTGCGGGTTCGTGTCGGCGAAGGGGAGATGTCGGTGGCCCTGTCGGGGTTGGTGGGGGTAGCCGCGGCTGCGGCGGAGCAGTTGCCGAAGGCTCAGCGGGCTCAGCCGGATCGTCTCAAACCTTCGCCGGGAGGGGACGGTCTGGGCGAGTCCATGGTGGTGGATGTCCGAGGCAAGGCCGCCGACGAAGCCTTGGAGTTGACGGTGGC
>VGXD01000369.1 GCA_016873525.1 Nitrospira sp.
CTTTCGGGTTGCGCGTGGAGGGGGCGCTGCGGGAGTTGCGGCGGCTCCTGTACTGCGGCGAATGGATCGAAAGCCACGCCCTGCACGTGTACATGCTGCACGCGCCGGATTTCCTCGGCTACGACAGCGCCATTGCGATGGCCAAGGACCACCCCGACCTCGTCTCCCGAGGCCTCCGGATCAAGAAAACGGGCAACCGGATTATGACGGTGCTCGGCGGCCGCTCGGTCCATCCGGTCTCCGTGCGGGTCGGCGGGTTTTCGCGCGTGCCCTTGCGGCGCGAGTTGGAGGCCCTCAAAGAAGACCTGCTCTGGGCCCGCGATGCGGCGGTGGAGACCGTCCGCTGGGTGGCCGGGTTCGAGTTTCCCGACTTGGTCCAGGACTATACCTTCGTGGCGCTGACGCCTGCCGACGACTATCCCTTCAACGAAGGGCCTGTGGCGTCCAGCCTGGGGCTGGCGATTCCGGCCGGCGAGTTCGAGACGCATTTCACGGAGACCCAGGTGTCCTATTCGACCGCCTTGCACTGCTCCTTGGGTGGCGCCTCCTATTTGGTCGGCCCCACGGCCCGCGTGAACCTGAATCGCAACCGGTTGTCGCCCTTGGCCAAGGAGGCCTTGGCGGACACGGGGCTGAGCCTGCCGATCCGCAACCCCTTTCATGCCATCGTGGCCAGGGCCGTCGAGATTGTCTCGGCGATCGAGGAGGCGCTGCGCCTGATCGAGCGGTACGATCCGCCGGCCTCGCCGTCGGTGCCGGTTACGGTGAAGGCCGGGGTCGGTGCGGCCTGTACGGAAGCGCCGAGGGGCATTCTGTACCATCGGTACGCGGTCGATGGGCAGGGCCTGATCCGCGAGGCCAAGATCATTCCGCCGACCTCGCAGAACCAGCGCCGCATCGAAGACGATCTTCGCGCCTATGCGCCGAGGATCTTGTCCCTGCCCGACAAAGAAGCGGCGCTCTCCTGCGAGCGAGTGATCCGGTGCTACGACCCCTGCATCTCCTGTGCGACGCATTTTCTCCGGCTCGATGTGGTCCGCTTGTGAGCGAGCGCATGCAGCCTGTGCGGGTGATCGGGCTTGGCAATCTGTTCAGGGGCGACGACGCCGTGGGCCTCCACGTGGTCCGCTCCCTCCGGGGCCGTGTGGGGAATCACGTGGAGGTCATCGAGAGCGGGGCGGGAAGCCTGGACTTGATCGAGTGGATCGAGGGGGCCAGGCAGGTGGTCCTGATCGACGCGGCCAAGAGCGGCAAGCCGGCCGGCACGATCCACCGCGTCGATGCCGTGACCTCGCGCCTCGGCGACAGTTTTTCCCCTGCATCCACCCATGCGCTGAACGTGGCGGACGTCCTTGAGTTGGGGCGCGTCCTGGGCCGGCTGCCGTCCAGCCTGATCGTCTACGGCATCGAGGTGGCCGACCTGCGTTCCGGCGAAGCCTTGTCTCCGGCCGTGGCCGCTGCGGTCGAAGGCGTGGCGGCGCAAGTGTTGCGGGACCTCGAGGAGCCGGCCCATGCATGAGTTCCATCTCCTGGCCCAGCTGGTCAAATTGGCCGAGACGCGTTTGGCTGAGGAGGGCTCCGGCGCCAGGCCTGTGACCCTGCGCCTTCAGGTGCGCGAAGGCTCGCATCTCCACGGCCACGACGCCGGGTCCTTACAGGCCGCGTTTGCCCTGGCGGCTCAGGGGACGGCCATGGAACAGGCCCGGTTGGAAGTGCTCCACGTTCCGGTCTCGGCCCTGTGCCGGGCCTGCGGAAGCCGGCATGGGTGGGA
>VGXD01000370.1 GCA_016873525.1 Nitrospira sp.
GGAGGGCCTCTTGGTCACGCGGGGACTCTTTGCCTGCCGCATCGACCCGACCGGGTCCGAGCCGAAACAAACCTGGGTCTTGGATGTGACGCAGTATGCCGAAGCGGAGCAGTTGATGCGTTCCTATGGCCTGACGCTGGACGAAGCCTCGGCCCGCATCTTTTACCGGACCCTGTCTCCGGAGCTGCAGGAGAAGCTCAAGCAAAAGAATCTGGGCCTCGATTACGCGAAGCTGGATCGCGCGGTCGCACGAGGCGGGGATGTCAAGTACATCGATTTTCGGAAAGACTGGTCCCCGCATTTCAAGCGGCTCTGCATCATGCCGGACGGACGGCTGGTCGAGACGGGCGGCATCGAGGAATTTGCCTTGCTCCATCGGATCACGGTGGCGCAGGCCGGGACCTTGCTGGAACAGGGCGGGACGCTGGAGGTGGAGGGAGAGGTGCTGGCCTGTCAGATCGTCAACGGCCAGCCCTCGGTGGCGCGGTTCAATCGGCAGCAGTACGCCAAGGCCAAAGACCTGGCCCAAGCCAAGGGGCTGCACCTCATGGATGCCTTGAGCGAGGTGGGCCTGAGCGATCCGGTCCTGATGCGGGCGCTCCGCCGTCGGGAGCAATGATGGGAAGGCCGTCCAAGAGAACGAAGCGGAGGGCGCTGGTCTTGCTGCTCAGCGTTGCGCTGGCCGGTTGTTCGGCTCCCAGGCCGATCCTTTATCCCAACGCCCATTTTCATGCCGTGGGGAAGGACGGAGCGGAGAAGGATATCGAGGACTGCAAGGCCATGGCCGAGTCGGCCGGCGCCACTCCGAGTAAAGGCAAGGCCGCAGAGGCGGGCAAGGACACGGCGGTCGGAGCCGGTATCGGCGCAGCCGGAGGGGCTGTGGGCGGCGCGGTGGTGGGGGCGGCAGGAAAGGGCGCTGCGATCGGGGCGGTCAGCGGAGGCTCGATCGGGCTGCTCCGGTCCCTCTTCAAGTCTTCGGAGCCGAGTTCCGCGTTCAAGTCCTTCGTGAACCACTGCCTGAAGGAGCGGGGCTATGAACCGGTCGGCTGGGAATAGACGCGGCACAGTGGTGCTGCCTGTAGGATGGCTCCCGATTGACGGCTGGACGGCCTAGTCCCTTGGCGCGATGACGACGAAGGTGGGGCTGGTCACAGGGGCGGGTGGGCTGATCGGCAGTTACATTGCCAAGACCGCTGCCGCCCTGGCTCCCTCATGGACCATTCATGGCCTGACGCGCCGCGACCTGGACCTCACCGATCCCCAGGCCCTCCGCCGGACGTTCCGCAGACTCCGCCCGCAACTCGTCATCCACTGCGCCGCCCTCAGCAAGCCCCTGGCCTGCCAGCACGAGCCGGCCCTGGCCCGCAAGGTCAACGTCGAGGCGACGGCGTTGTTGGCCGAGTTGGCCGCCGATCTTCCCTTCATCTTCTTTTCCAGCGATCTGGTGTTCGATGGCCGCGCAGGGCACTACGACGAATCCGCGCCGGTCAACCCCCTGAACCTCTACGCGGAGACTAAAGCGGCGGCAGAACGTCTCGTGCTCGCCAACCCTCGGCATGTCGTTCTGCGTGTCGGGTTAAACGGCGGAGTGTCTCCGACCGGCGACCGTGGTTTCAACGAGGAGATGCAACGGGCTTGGCAGGAAGGCCGGACCCTGTCGTTGTTTACGGATGAATTTCGCAATCCCATTCCGGCTGTGGCGACCGCGCAAGCCGTGTGGGAACTGGTCAAGCAAGGCCGATCCGGCCTCTATCATCTCTGC
>VGXD01000371.1 GCA_016873525.1 Nitrospira sp.
ACGCCGACTACGAGGTGGTGGATGAAGACGGGGCAGTTTTGGAAGACGTCAGGGCCAGGCACAGTGCCGAGCCCTTGGTGCGAGCCTTTGTGGGAGGCCATACGGCGCTGCCCTCTACGCTCTTGATTCGGCGGGACGTTTTGCAGAAGGTCGGCGCGCTAAATCCGGACCTCTATGGGTCGGAGGATTCGGATCTGACGATCCGGCTCTACGCAGCCACTCGATTCGATTGTGTGGATCGAGTCCTGGTCAGGAAGCTCCAGCGAGGCCACGGGTATCGCGACATGGCCTTTGACGAAGCGCTGCACAAGGAGAAAATTCTGTCCAGCCGGGAACGGTTCCTGGCCGGATTGGAACGGATGCAGCCGTTGACCAGGGCGCAGCGCGAGGCCTTGGACCGTGAGTGGGCGAATTACTATCTGGGGCGAGGCGGCGCAGCCGAGCGAGCGGGTAGACCGGCCGAAGCGCGTCGTTTCTATGCAAGGGCGATCAGGAGGTCCCCGTTACGGCTCCGGGGCTATATCAGATGGATGAGGGCGATAAGGCTATGGGCGTAATACTCGACGTTGGCTGCGGTGCGTTTAAGCAACCTGGAACGATAGGGATTGATCGGAGGCCGTTGCCAGGGGTGGCTGTGGTTTGCGACTTTGAACGGGGGCTTCCATTTCGCGAGGGGAGTGTGACTGCGGCCTACTCGATTCATTCGATCGAGCACATGCGCGACCTGATCACTTTCATGGAAGAGCTGTATCGAGTCTGTGCGTCCGGAGCCAAGGTCTACGTGAAGACGCCGTATTACACGTCGCGGAAGGCTTTCGTGGACCCTACGCATGTCCGTTTCATGACCGAGGAGAGCTTCGAGTATTTCAAGTCTCCGAATTACTATGGGCTCAAAACCAATTTCAGGACGGTCTCCATTACCTATAACATGCGCAAGCCGTTCAAATTTTTTCCGGCCTATTTCCAGAAGCGCTGCCGGCGCTACCTCTGGAATGTCTGTGAGGAAATGACGGTGGTTTTAGAGGCGGTGAAGATTTGAAAGCATTATGCGAGGCCGTACCGCCCTTCTCGTTGCAAGAAGAGAAGCGAGCTCCGCCATGCCCGCGGTGGCTGTTGGTTGGTGTCTACGTGCTTTACCTTGGAACTGCAACCGCCGCGAGTGTCCCGCTGTTTGCGGAGATCGATTGGCTGCACGAGGGGGAACGTATGGGCGTGGTGCAGACCGTTCTCGATGGCGGGCTCCCCATCCGCGATGTATATCTGCCCCATGGACTTTTCCCGGAGGTAATTCGCCCTCTTCTTGCTTTCCTAGTGTTTGGGGAGTCATTAGCGGCTGATCGACTGATGGGTTTACTCATCCAGCCGTTGGCCTATGTGGCAGCGGCGTATTACGTCTGGGGTGTGTTCCCTACTCTATTTTGGCGCGTAACAGCGCTGATCGGGTGTGCTCTCTATCCGCTCCTGCTTTTGCCAAGACATATTGTCGTGTTCCTGGCCCTAGGTCTTCTCACGTCTTGGGCTAAGGATCAAACCCGTTGGAAGTTGTTTGGGGCTGGTTGCATCGCTGGGCTTGGGTTTGTAGGCAGTACAGTAGACCAGGCGGTATTCCTGCTAGTGACCTTGCTGTTGGTTCCGTTTGCGATGGTGGTCGAGCATGTTGCGTTGCGTCGGGGGGGCGTTGCAAATGAGTCTTGCAATGCGACCTCAAAATGGGCAGTTGGCGTCGAAGTAGCAGGGCCGCTCTGGGC
>VGXD01000372.1 GCA_016873525.1 Nitrospira sp.
CGCAGCTCTTTTTCCGTTTCTGCGCGCAACGCCAGGTCCTTGACCAAGACCTCGTTGAGGTGTTCAACCCGTTCTTTCGAGGCGGTCAAATCGGCGATCAGGTCCTGCTTCTCCAGACGGAGCGTCAGGGAGGCGATCAACGTGTCCCGCGTGGTCCGCGCGGTCACGGTCAAGAGGACCACGAAGGCGGTCATCATGCCCCCCATGGCGAGGCTGGTTTCGCCGCCATGGTAGAAGAAACGGAGGGTCAGGGGGAGCATCGTCGGAACCGCGAAGAGAAGCCAGGCTTCGAGCCTGATCGCCAGTGTCGCAATCGCGCCGGCGGCGCACCCTCCCAAGGCAAAGGCCACCAGCACTTGGTGCTCGATCGACTCCTTGGAGAAGAGCAGCAGGCCGGCGGAGCCCCAGACGATACCGGCCACTGCGACGCCCGCAAGATGCCGGTTTTCCCACACCTCACAGTCTTGGGACAGCGGCTGCGCCGCCCAGTATCGGCGGGCGACGGCGAACCGGGCCAGGGAGACGGCAAGAATGCCGGCCAGCCAACCGCCCAACAAGACATGGGAGGCAACAGGCCAGAGGGCGACGGTCAAAATCGTCGCAACCAGGCCCCCTCCCAATAGGGCGGCTCCCAGATTGCGATAGAGCCATTTGACTTGTTCGGCCTTGAAGGCTGTTACGGGAACGGTCTGAGAAGATGCCATGCGTGTTGACCAAGAAAAAACAGGCCGTCAATAGATTGTTGAATTATAAATCCCCCGGCCGCAAATTGCCCGCAAAATTGTATTTTTTGCACCAACGAATTACAGGGGTTGGCCTTTGCCGGAACACTCTTGTAGAATGACTCCTCGTGAGAGCCCACGCTCCCCTTCTCATCGCCTGACCATGGTCAGATCGGCAGCAAGTCTCGTAGGAGTTCGACGATGATCGTGCATCCTCTCCGGCTCCTGTCTATCTTGTCGGTGCTCGGCCTGGCGGGCTTAGCCGCCTGCGCTCCTTCCGAATCCTATCGCCTGGGGCAAGGCTTTTACTCCGAGCAGTTCACGCAGGAACAAGTGCAGGCCTCGGCCAAGGCCGGCAAGGTATCGGCGGTCGGAAAATTTTCGTTTGAAGCCAACAGTTGCGGGAATTACTCCACCGGATTGGCGGATCGCCACCTCGTGCACGACACGCTCCGGGAAAAATTACCCGAACTGGGCGCCAATGCGGCGGAGCATGTCGGCGCGACGGAGCGATTCGGCTACATGGTCTTGAGTATGATCCTGCTGCCGATGGGCTGTTCCGACTGGACCGTCAGCGGCCAGGCCTTGCTCGTCGATGTGCCGGCCCTGCCGCCGTCACGCTGACGGCAATGCCATGAGGTCTTATTGAGGTTGTCCGGCAGTGGAAAGGGAACGTCGATTATTGTATGACCGTTCGTGATCGTGAGTGGCCAGCCTATACCCAGTGGTATTGTTGTCCCCGGTGTCACCGGCTCTGGACCTATCAGGGAAGCGAGATTGTGGCCTTGGATACGAAGTACGCGCTGGGTCCGGCTTACCCAAGCGAGGGAGTGCCGGGGAAAATTTGTACGGCCTGCGAAGGCGAACGGGCGGTCCCGGTCGCGGAGATCTGACGCCGCTCCCCTCTCACTCCGGCATCATTTTTTGACGATAGAGACGCTGGCGACGCGACGAGCCGTGCAGCGCGGCAAAGAGGTGGCCCCGGAACATCAGCATGGCCGCTG
>VGXD01000373.1 GCA_016873525.1 Nitrospira sp.
CCGTTCACCATCCGCAAACGGGGCGGCCGCAAGCAGGTCATCACCCCCGACGGCGCATCGCCCTGGGTTTCCCCGCGCTCCCGGATCGACAGCACCATGATCAAGGCCATCGCCCGCGGGTTTCGGTGGCGCAAGCTCCTGGAAACCGGGGTCTATGGGACCATCGACGAGATCGCCAAGGCCGAGAAGATCAACCCGTCCTACGTCAGTCGGGTTCTGCGGCTGACGCTATTAGCACCATCCATCGTCGAGGCGATTCTCGATGGGCGGCAGCCGGCGGAGATGACGCTGGTGGGGCTGATGGAGCCGTTTCCGGTGGAATGGCAGGAGCAGAAGCAGGATCTCCAGGCTCGTTGATCGTGCTCACTTTTTCTGGTCAGACAGGAATAAGTGTTAGTAAATTCAACATCTTGTGGATTTTGCGCGCCACCTCGAAAACCGCCGGCAAATTTGCCGGCGGATTATTCCGAGACCATTGACATCCATAATCTGATTTGTGATTATCTGCCGGCAAACTTGCCGGCAGGATCATGACCGAGATTTACGAGCAGACACTGTCACTCTTTCCGATGGCCGGCGCAGCCCCCGCAGCGGCGGATGCGGGATTCCGTTTCGGCGCCAAGGGCACCCACACCAGCCGAACGATGATGTTCGAGGAGCTGAGTCAGGTCCTGCAGGTGACGCCACCTGACGCACGACGCGACGATTACGCGGCCGCGATCATCGACGAGAACTGCCTCTCAAAGCCGACCGGTGCGACACGCCGGCTAACCAACCAGCGTCTCGGCGAGCTTTACGGGCTGGACCCCGTCATCCCGCTGTTCCGGGTTCTCCGCCGGCTCTGGGATGTCGAACACGAAGGACACCCGTTGCTCGCCCTCCTCGCCGCGATGGCAAGAGACCCGCTGCTCGCGGCGACGTGCCCAGCGATCGTCTTTCTTCCCGCCAATGCCGAGCTTCAGCGCGACGTCGTGAAGAGCGCCGTCCGGGCTGTCGTCGGCAATCGCCTCAATGACAGCACCTTGGAAAAGGTGTGCCGCAACGCCGCGAGCACATGGGCTCAATCAGGACATCTCGAAGGTCGCACTTTCAAGAAGCGCCGGAAGGTCGTGCCGTCGCCAGCGGCCGTGGCATTTGCCATTTACCTCGCCAACGCGGCGGGCTTTCGCGGCGCCGAGATTTTCTCCTGCGCCTGGCTGAGGGTGCTCGACTGCGACCCCTCCCGTGCGCGTCACCTCGCCTTGGAAGCGAAGCGGCTCAGTCTGTTCGACTTGCGGATGGCCGGCGATATCGTCGAGCTCAACCTCTCTCGTCTCGATCCTCATCAAGCAAGGGCCTGACCATGGCGCGCATCGAAGATCTCGCCGACCGCTACGGCCGTCATATAGCGACTCCCTGGCAACGTACGGTCGCCGGCGCCCAGCGCGTAGTGATAGTCGTTTATGACAAGGAACTCGAGCGGACGCTCCGCGCACGAAAACTCGCCTTTGAGACTGCAACCCGCGAAGCAGGCCACCATTGGCACGAGATCGACTTGTCCTCAGCGTTCGCAGAGTGGATGGCCGCCGACGACTATCGCGACGAATACTTTGCATCGCCGGAAGACATGCGGCTCAAGCTCAATGCGGAATTTCACGAGTATATCGCGGAACGCCTGCGGGAAACGCTCCGCAAGGCCGAAGTAACCGCCGACTCCGTCGTTGCTGTTCT
>VGXD01000374.1 GCA_016873525.1 Nitrospira sp.
ATGGAGAGTTTGAGCCCGAGGTTGGTCAGGCTGACTTCCTTCTGCCAGGGCAAATCGACCGTTTCGAGCACCTTGTCGGTGCTTTTCTCCTTGATGGCCACCCGCGCCAGGTCCACCCGGTCCCAGGCGTCGCCGTAGCTGGATTGATAGAACCAAATGCCTTTGTAGACGAGCGGATCGTTCACCGTGATCGTCTTCGTCGTGACCGGCTTCCCCTGGTCGATCACCGTCAAGGTGCTGTTGTAGGACTTCACGGAGCCGTTCTCGTGGTAGTCGATCCAGAACTTGTCCACGCGGAGATCGAACTTGCCTTTCGGGATGTGGTAGGTCTGGCCTTCCAGACAGACCCCGAATTCCTGAAACCCGTAATAGCTGCCGATCAACCCGCCCAACACGATCACGGTGGCGCTCAGGTGCGCCACGTGCGCGCCCACCCGCCCCATGATCCCCTTGGTCGCATAGATCGTCGCGTCCTTGGTTTCGTTCTTGGCCAGGACCCGATAGCCCTTCTCGGCCAGCATCTGCACGATCCCCTCGGCCACGCGCTCCTTGGAGCCGGCCACCGTCATCTCGGCCTGCTGCTTCATGCCCTTGATGAACGGCAACGCCACGTTCACCTTGTCTTGGTGCATGGAACGCCAGATGGCAGGGAAGCGCTTATAGAAGCAGGTGAGGGAGTTGATGCAGAGCAGGCCCAGGAGGCTCGTGAACCACCAGGTGTGATAGACGTCGGTGAAGCCCAGGCGGAGGAACCAGCGGTAGGCCTCCTCGCCGTACTCTTTGATGTAGGCCTCGGGCCGCTCCCCCTGCTGGATCACGGTCCCGATCGTCGCGGTCATCGCCAGGACGATGAAGAGAAACATGGCCAGCTTGATGGACGCGAACAGCGTGACCAGTTCGGTCGAGAGTTCGTTCCAGCCCAAGCCCGGCGCGGACTTGGGCGCGGGCTCTGGGTTGGCCACGGCCGGACGTTCCCCGTTCATGAAAACCTCTTGCCCGTCAAAGTCTTCGACAAAGAATGATTGTACCGCAAAACCGGTACATGCGCAGACACAATCGGCACGATTGCGAGAGAGTCAAAGCCTGCCGGCTGGAAACCGACACGGGATGGTGGTCGCCCCCCGAAGACTCGGGAAACACAAACAGCCAAGCCCGCGAAAGGCAGACTATCTTACAAGCCGCCTTCGACGAGTGTCAAGCAAGCGGCCGCACCGTCTCCCGGCAACGATCCTGGACGTTTCTCGTTGACAAAACCGGTAGTTCTGCGTTACAAAAAAGGGCCTCAGGGTGAGACTTGCCAGGCTACCACGCCGCCGGGTTCACGCGATCGGCGTGGCCGCAAATCCCGCCGCGGAGCAACCAGCGTCCTGCTCAACCGCCATCAACACGAGGGAACAATGAGCCGAAACAATTATTTATTTACGTCCGAATCGGTCACCGAAGGGCATCCGGACAAAATCGCCGACCAGATTTCCGACGGCATCCTGGATGCCATCATCGCCCAAGATAAACACTCCCGGGTAGCGTGCGAAACCATCCTGACCACCGGCATCGCCTTCGTGGCCGGGGAAATTTCCACCAAAGCCTACGTGGAGATTCCCGACATCATCCGCGAGACGATCAAGGAGATCGGCTACACGGACGCCACCTGGGGCTTCGATTACCATACTTGCTCGGTGCTCACCTCGATCCACCAGCAGTCCGGCG
>VGXD01000375.1 GCA_016873525.1 Nitrospira sp.
TGGCTGTCGCTCTGACCGATGCGACCGTCGCGGTTGTGGATTTTGAGCTCGGTACCGGCGTTGCGGCTGATCTCCCGGCCACGATCGACGGCATCCGTCTTATGATCGAAGTGACCGGCGGCGCGGTCGGCGCCGCCACGGCGGACATCCCAGCCGCCCTGGGGGTTGGGCACCACATGGTGGGTGCCGGGTTCACGCTTGTTCGACATGTTGCGTTCCTTTCGTCGCTAGTCGCAATAAAAGTTCAGAACTCTGAACTTCCGCGAATCTCTTCGAAGCGGTTCCAAATGTCAAGCACTGATGGTATGTCTACTCTGAACTTGCGGCCGACGCGCGTCGCATTGGAGGGAAAACCACGTGGCGACACTGGGCGAGAAGATCAGAAAATTCAGACAGGAGAAGGGGTTAACGCTCGAACAGCTGGGCGAGATGTCCGGCGCCAGCAAGAGCTACATCTGGGAACTCGAGAATCGGAATCCACCGCGCCCTTCGGCGGAAAAGATATCCCGAATCGCCGCCTCGCTTGGCCTGACGGCGGAATTCCTGCTCGATGAAAAGCGCGAGTCGCCGGAAGCAAGCGACATCGACCTAGCCTTCTTCCGCAAATACCAGGAAATGCCGATCGACACGAAGAAGCGCCTTCGCCAGATCCTGGAGGCTTGGGAAAAGCCCGAATGAACCAGCTCGCATCCGGGAAAGCGTGGGCAATCCGCCTCACACAGATATTGAACAAGGTGCCGGGCATCGAGCGCTTCCCCGTCGACGTGAGGGCGCTGGCCCAGGACTATTCCCGGCAATGCTTTCCCGACCCAATCACGATGGTGAAGGGCGAAAAGCTGGACGGCTTTGAAGGGGCCCTCTTTCGCAGCAAGGGCGCGAAGCCGATGTGGAGCATCGTCTACAACGACTCCCTCTCTGTACCGGGCCGCATCAACTTTGTCCTCGCCCACGAATTTGGACACTATCTGCGACACCGCCAGGAACTTGACGAATTCTTCTGCAGCCAACGCGACGTCACGCAATGGGATCGTGAGGATGCGGCGCGAGAAAGCGATGCCAATCAGTTTGCGTCGTATCTTCTGATGCCGATCGATGATTTCCGAACGCAAGTCTCGGGGCAGAAGATTGATCTTGATCTCCTCGGGCATTGTGCCGATCGCTACGGCGTCTCCCTCACCGCCGCGACATTGAAGTGGCTTGAATTCACCGAGCAGCGCGCGCTCCTCGTGGCGGCGCGAGAAGGCTACATACTCTGGGCTAAGCCCAGTGAGCGCGCATTAAAATCTGGCGCGTACATCCGATCGAAGGGGCTCGTGGTCCCCGTACCGAGCGGTTCCGTTGCCGGCGGCGCGTTCGGCGACAGTGAACTGCGTGCCCCCGTAGCCCTGCCGGCCGGGGTGTGGTTTCCGAATGAGCCGGTAACCGAGATGACGATCGTCTCCGATCGCTTCGACATGACCCTGAGCCTGTTACTGCTTCAGGATCAGCATTCAGTCGCTCAATTGGATGAAGAGCCGGAAGAGGACCTGCTGGACAAGATGACTGAAGGTCATTCCAGCCGGCATACCGGATGGAGGGCATCTTGAAATACGCCAAGACCATCCTCTGCCTTGCAAACTCCCGGAAGACCTCAGGGCGCTGTATCGCTGGCAAGGAACTGCTCGATGACAAGCCGGCAGCCTGGATCCGCCCCGTC
>VGXD01000376.1 GCA_016873525.1 Nitrospira sp.
CCCAAGATGCTGGAGTTGAAATCCTACGAGGGCATTCCCCATCTGCTGCGGCCGGTGATTACGGACGCCAAGTCCGCGGCGCGCGGGCTGGGCTGGGTGGTGCAGGAAATGGAGCGGCGTTACAAGTTGCTGGCCGAGGCCAATGTCCGCAACATCGATTCCTACAACCGGATGGTGGCGGAGACGCAAGGCGTCCTGCCCAATCCTCCCGATAAGGTTCCTCCCGATAAGGGTGCGCCTGAGCCCGATAAGGCGGCGGCGTGGGCTGACATTCGTCTTTCGTCCCTTGCTCGTATCCATCATGAATCGGAGCCGGCGGCGCCACCGGTGGAATTTTTGTCTGAGGAGGCCCGGCTGTCGGCCGGGGAGAGTGCCGTGCCCGAAGCCGTCCAGCCGCTGGGCTCAATGACGACGCCGAAGACGCCGCCGTCCCCGTTGCCCTACATCGTGGTGATGATCGATGAGCTGGCGGACTTGATGATGGTGGCTCCCAAGGAAGTGGAAGAGAAGATTGCGCGGCTGGCTCAGATGGCCAGGGCTTCCGGCATCCACCTGGTCTTGGCCACGCAACGGCCATCGGTGGATGTGCTGACCGGTCTGATCAAGGCCAATTTCCCGGCTCGGATTGCATTCAAGGTCTCCTCCAAAACGGATTCCCGCACCATCCTGGATGCGAACGGGGCGGAAGCCCTGTTGGGACGTGGCGACATGCTCTTTTCGTCCGGGGCCGGGCAGCTCACCCGCCTGCACGGGTCTTTCGTGGACGATGACGATGTCAGGCAAGTGGTGGCCTTCGTCAAGAAGCAGGCCGAACCGGCGTACAGCGAGGAGTTGCAGTCGTTGCGACAGGAGGAGGCGAAGGAGGAAGAAGAAAAAGACGAGGTCTACGAACAGGCCAAGGAGCTGGTCATGACCTCCGGCCAGGCCTCCGCGTCGCTGATTCAGCGGCGCCTGCGCGTGGGCTATCCCAGGGCGGCGCGGATGATCGAGCGCATGGAAGAGGAAGGCATCGTCGGCGCCGCCGGCCGAGATGGGCGACGCGAAGTGCTGGCGCGACGCGGAGCGGTCGGCGAGGAACAGGAATGAACCGAAGGAGCAATGAAGCCGTGACAAGGCAACGGGCGAAACGGACGGTCCTGGCTGCGGTCTGGTCGTTGGCGTCCGTTATCGTGGCGGTATCGCCGGCCTCGTCGGGAGAAGAGGACAAGGATGTGCGGGATGTTGTCAGGAAGCTGCAAGCCCGCTACGAGCAGACGCACGACTTGCGGGCGGAGTTTACGCAGCTGACCAGGATCCAAGGCTTCGCCACGCCGATCGTGTCTCATGGGAAGATGTACATCAAGAAGCCGGGACGCTTGCGGTGGGACTACCAGGACCCCAACGTGGAAGAAATCTATGTCAACCAGAACGACGTGATGATGTATATCCCGGAGCACAAGCAAGTGTTGGTCGGCAAGCTGACGCAGATGGCGGCTTCTCAGGCGCCCTTGCAGCTGTTGCAAGGCGCGGCCAACCTTGACGAACAATTCGACGTGGACCCAACCGCCTCTGGCGAGCGGGGGGAAGGCGGAATTCCCTTGGTGACGTTGCGTCCAAAGCAGACGGACGAACCATCGGTCAGCACCGTCGTCAAGATTGTCGTCGAGGTCCAGCCGAAGACCTATTTCATCAAGCGAGTCTCCATTCACGA
>VGXD01000377.1 GCA_016873525.1 Nitrospira sp.
TGCTGGCTACGCGCTATCACGTGTTTCTGCTCGACCAACGTGGTCATGGCGAGACCGACAAACCCGAGTGCTGCTATACGCGCCTCGATTACGCCCACGACGCCAAGCTGTTTCTCGACAAGCTGGGTATTGCGCGGGCGCATGTTGCGGGGCATTCGCTCGGCGGCATGGTGGCGCAGACCTTTGCGGCCTTCTGGCCGGAGCGCGTCGAAAAACTGATGGTGATCGGCTCGACGATCGGGCGGCGCAGCCTGCCGAGTCCCGATTCGCCTCCGTATCCGCCGACCTTTGGTCCGCTCGACGTCGAGATCCGTGCGCTCGAAGATCCCATCGACCCCGACTCCGCCTTCATGAAGATCTGGTGGGAAGTGCCGGGACTCGACCCGCAGGTCCAGTACCACATGCGGCGCGAGTCGGCGCGAATCCCGGCGCAAATCTGGCGTGCGATGCTCGATCAGGGCGAGGTGTCGATTGACTTGCGTACGACAGCCAAGAAGATCACGGCGCCGACTTTGCTGCTATTTGGGGGCAAGGATGTGCTCTTCAATGCGGCCGACAACAAGGAATTGATGCTCTGGCTGCCGCATGCCGAGGTGGTCACGCTCGAGACGCTAGGGCACTCTCTGCCCGAGGAGGACCCGCAGGCTGTCGCCGACGTGCTGCTCCGTTTTCTGCGGTGAACGCGCGCCCGCGGCACTTTGCATAGGAGTGTGAATCCCTCTCTCTCCGCCAAATATCATTTTCATGACAGCGCATGCTGTCTCGGAATACCGGAAATTCCCTTGAATCTCCGGGTGTTCCGAGCGCAGAGCGTTTCGCAGGCTCTGGTGCATAAAGGGCTTCTCGAGGCTGACGCCGCCTGCTTGGCATTGCGGGCGCGAATCATCGCACGCACCAGAACCCTCGCTGGCCGCGTTCACCGGACGTCGATTGACCGGAGAAACAGCAAGGAGCACATTGATATCCCTTGCTGTCTCCAGACGGTATCAGCTCGAGGGCGATCCATGTCCTTCAAGATCTCCAGACGCAGCAGCTTCTTTCTGGGGGGTTTCGGTCTCTTGGGTCTCAGGGATGCACTTGCGCAGCCCGTCGCACAGGCGTCCGGGTGGGTGCGACACAGGAAGTTCGTCAAGGACACCGAACTCCAGGGCATGTACGCCTTCGAGCGGGTGCACGAAGGCAAGGGAAGTACGAACATGAAGTACTTCGAATTCGATCAGGCACCCGCCCCCGCTAACTTCCTCATCTACGACTTTCCCCCCGGTTGCAGCGAAGGGGTGCATGTTCATCGGCTGGGCGATCAACAGCTAGGCTCCTTCGATGAGTACTACTACATCGTTTCGGGGACAGGTCAGATGGAGATCGAAGGGCAGGTCGTCCAGGTCGCAGCGGGGGATCATGTCTTCACGCCGCTCGATGTTTTTCACGGCATCGAAAACACGTCGGCGACCGAGAATCTCAAGGTCTTCCTGACCTTCATCGACCGCTGAGGGATCGCGGTAGGCAGAGTTGCGCTCCGCGAGTCGTGTTCGCGCGGTTCGCGCGCACGGGCATCTTCAGCGCAGACCCGAGGCCACGATGGACGCCTTGATGCTTTCAGGGTTTCCCATGGTCATCAGATGGATGCCGCCGACGCCCGGTATCGCCGCAATGTCCCGCATCCACTCCGCGCAGATTTCGACGCC
>VGXD01000378.1 GCA_016873525.1 Nitrospira sp.
ATTTTCTTGCGGGTCAGTCCGGTCTTTTTGCGCGGTCTTCGGCGAAGCGCGGCGAACGTGCGATCGGGCGAAGGGGCTGGCCCGGAAGAGTCCGTCGCGTCCGCAAAGGTGTAGATGCCGCCTTCTCGGATGTCGAGTCCGTAGGAGGACAGAAGCCCGCAGATCGTGGCGAACTCCGAAAAATAATCGTAGGCCACGACGACGACGTTGAACAGGTCTTCCGGCGCCGTCGTGACGGCGACCTGGCAGGGATGCTCCGGATCGAGGCGTCCGACCAGGGCAATGTGACGGGCGATGTCGCCGGGCTGGAACCGCTCGAAATAGTCCGGGTCCATCCGAGCGAGGAAGTCACGGACGATGTCTTCGTCCACTCCGGCGCAGAGGGGGAGCAGAATCGTCGAGAGGCGGTCGGTCGTCATGGCGGCTCCAGTATACCGCGCAGAAGCCATTTGTGCAGCTTCGTTGTGCGGCCACAAGTCCGTCGGTATAATGCCGGGCATGGGAACGGCATCGGCATCACATCGGTCGGCAGAGGGTCTGAGGGAACCCGGCGGGCAGGACCCCTCTCGGTTGCTGCTGGCAACCGGACTGACCGACGACGAAGTCGGCTGCTTGTTGAAACCTTACGGCTTGGCGGTTCCCGCCCATGCCGATGCCAATATCCAGGCGATGGCCGGCGAGCCGCGATCCCGGCAGGCCCTGGCCAAGATCCTGGGCGAGTTGCTGGCTTCCGTGGCCCTGACCGCCGATCCCGACCAGGCCTTGAACCATTGGGAGCAACTGCTCCGGGACGGCATCAACCGCAGCCAACTCTTCGACTACCTGGCCGGCTCGCCGCGCATGCTGCATCTGCTCTGCACGATGTTCGGGAACAGTCCCTCCCTGGCGCAGACCTTGATCCGCGATCCGCTGCTGGTCTACTGGCTGGCGGAGGAACAAGTGCTGACGCGGCAGCCGTCCCGCCGGGAACTGGAGCGAAGCTTGAAGGCCGGCGCGGCCAATGTCGAAACCCTGGGACTCAAGCTCGATGCGCTCCGCCGATTCCGGCGTCGGGAGATGTTGCGCATCGGCATTCGTGATCTGCTCCGGTTGGCGTCGGTCCAGGCCACCACGGCGGCACTTTCCGATCTGGCCGGCGTCTTGATTCAGGAGGCCTACGAGATCGTGACGGCTGACTTGCAGCGGCAGTACGGAGTCCCCAAGCACCGGGACAGGACCAAACGGCTTGTCGAGACGGGTTTTGCCGTGATGGCGATGGGCAAGCTCGGCGGCGGGGAGCTGAACTTCAGCTCCGACGTGGACCTGATCTATGTATATGCCTCGGATGAAGGGGAAACTTGTCCGAGCCATCAGCCATCAGCTATCAGCCATCAGCAAGTTATTCCCAACGAGGAATATTTCGAGTACCTGGCGCGGGACCTCACGCGGGCGCTCACCGAAATCACGCCGGAGGGCTATGTCTTTCGGGTAGACCTGCGGCTTCGCGCCGAAGGGGCCGTGGGGCGGCTGGCTCAATCCTTAGCCGGCTACCAACAGTACTACCGGTCTCGCGGACAGTCCTGGGAGCGGCTGGCGCTGCTCAAAGCCTGGCCGATAGCCGGAATCTTGCCGGTGGGCCGGGCCTTTTTGCGCAGCGTCAAGCCCTTCGTCCTGGGCCCTCGGCG
>VGXD01000379.1 GCA_016873525.1 Nitrospira sp.
GACTAAAAAAGAGGCGGAACAGATGGCCGCCAAACAGGCGCTTCGACAGGCAAGCCAGTCGTGAGCGGATCGGTCTAACCCTGGGAGGAGACGATGCAGAGACGAATTGAGCGAAGGGGCATGGCATTGGCGATCGGGATGCTGGTCGGGATGGCCATGCTGGGGATAGCGGGGCCGGCCGTGGCTGCGGATCAACCCGCGCCTTCGGCGCCGGCCTCGGGCAAGAAAGAAGTCCGGGCGATCATCAAGACCAAACACGGCGACATCGAGATCAAGCTCTTTTCCGATCTGACGCCCAAGCACGTGGAGAACTTCGTCAAGCTGGCCAAATCGGGGTTCTACAACGGCACGATTTTCCATCGCGTGATTCCGGGCTTCATGATCCAGGGGGGCGATCCCAACACCAAGGACTCGACGAAGAAGGAGCTGTACGGGACCGGCGGTCCCGGCTACGCGATCAAGGCCGAGTTCAACGAAACCCCGCACAAGCGGGGCATTGTGTCGATGGCCCGTTCCGGAGATCCGGACAGCGCGGGGTCGCAGTTCTTCATCGTCGTGGAGGACTCCCTGTTCCTGGACCGGAAATACACGGCCTTCGGGCAAGTGGTGCGGGGCATCGGCGTGGCGGACAAGATCGTCAACCTGCCGAGGGACCCGAAGGACAATCCCAACGAACGCGTCGAAATGACCGTGACGATCGTCGAGTAGCGGCGCCGGAGGTTTCACGGCGCGCCGGTCACGTGACGGGTGCCGGGGCGGATTTTCTCCATCTAAGGGGAGGAGGCTAAGGGGAGGCGGCTTATGTGGAGAACGGGGGTGTTGGGCCTGTGCCTGGCCGGATTCTTGAGCGGCTGCGTGCATCAGGAACCCTATGACAAGATCGTGGCGCGAAACGGGCGTCCCACGGAACTCACCGAGGACGACAAGACCGTTACGGCGACTTGGGGGGAAGGCGCCGACAAGAACTGGGTGTCCTTCGACAAAAAGACCCAGCGCATCGTCGCCAGCAGCGAGAACGGCAAGTTTGCGTGCCGCTACTTCAGCCTCTGCTAGTTTACCCGGTAGGCGGGACGGCTCGCTCGGTTAATGCCGGCAGGTGTGGTCGTGGGTGTGCTGATGCCCGCCCGGCAGGTGTCCGGAGGGGTCTGCGGGGCGTGGCGCGAACTGGCCCGGCATCACGATCCTCCCGCCTTCCAGGTGCTTGGACAACTGCTCGGCGACTTCCGGATGATAGGCGCGGATGTAGCCGATCAGTCCGGTCAGAAAGCGCTGCGACTGCAAGCCCTGGCCTGAAAACTCGGTGACGAAGGCCAGCGCCCGATCGAGGACCTCCGTTGCGGCGGAGGCGTCGAGCGCTTGTTGCGGCGGCTGCTGTTTGGCAAAGGTCTCGTATTCCTTCTTCATGTGTTCGGCAAACACCGCCAGGGGCGCGGCCGGGATGTGCAGGGGGCTGAGGGTGCGCCGGAGCGCCTGGATCGCCGCGATCACCTCGGCGTCCTGCCCGTCGTGCCGGCCCTGGAAGTAGCTGAAGGCGATCCCCTCGATCAGGTTGAACAGCGCGGCCGCCTTCTCCCCTCCCGACTCGACCAACGTCCTGTAGAAGTCGCGGCGCGCGAGCGCGAAGCGTTCGCCGGCCCGCTTTTGCTGGTAGGCG
>VGXD01000380.1 GCA_016873525.1 Nitrospira sp.
GCGCTAGGCATCAATGGGTGAGTGATGGCCGCTGTATGACGCATTGAAGACGCTTCCCGTGTATCGCCCGGCATTCCGCGTTTCTCGTTGTCAAAACATGAGCCACCCCATCTTGCTCACACCGGAAGAACGCGCCCTCGTGGCCGACGGGCAGTTCTTCGCGGCCAAGGCCCGTATCATGCGGAAGGTGCGGGGGCTCCTGGACGAACTCCATGTCGGCCTGACCGCCGACCTGGCCGGTCTGGAACTGGTGGCGCCGGAGAGATTCGATCCCGCCACGTTTCAATTTGTGAAGGGCGAGCACCTGGCAGACTGTCCCTATCAATATCTCGATTGCCCCAAACATTTTTCCGGCGACGACAAGTTCGCCTTCCGTTCCCTCTTCTGGTGGGGCCACCCCTTCGTCTTTGCGTGGATTCTGGAGGGGAGCCGCCTGCGCCGCTACAAGGAGAACCTCATCAATCGCTACCACCAGGTGGCCGACCGGCAGCTTGAGCTGGGCTTGAGCCCGACACCCTGGGAGTGGAGGCAAGGGGAGGGCTATACCCTGCCGCTCACGCGCGATCGCAAGCCGGAGGTGGCGGCCGTTCTCTCGCAGCGCCGGTTTTTCAAGCTTGCGCGGTTCGTGCCCTTGGACCATCCCGCCGTGCAGGACGGCAGCCTCGCGGCACAAGGCCGGGAGACGTTCCGGGCCTGCCTCCCCGTCGTCACGCCCTGATGCCGGGCGTCGTTCGCGACGCGTGAAGCGCGGGAGTGGACGAGCCTCTGCCCATCGAGTACACTCGGTGCATGGCATTTGGATTTGCGCTCTGGTTGTTGCTGGCGCTGGGGATCGGCGTCTTGGCGTCACGCGGGTTCGGCCGCTCCGCCGTCGGATGGTTCCTGCTCTCCATTGTTCTCACCCCTCTGGTCGGCCTCCTTCTGTTTCTGTTGCCGTCGCGCCGGCCCTGCCCGTTCTGCGCGGAGCTGATCCAGTCCTCCGCCATCGTCTGCCGCTATTGCGGGAAGGACCTGTCGGCGGCCCCGCCCCAACCGGCCTTGCCGACCGCAACGCGGATCCTCGTGCTGATCCTGATCGTGGCCGTGATTGCGGCCGCGCTGTCCAGATGCGAATATCGCTTCCAGTGGTGGCGGTCCGGCGAGTCGATGCAGGTGGACGGGGATCGGTCCGATCCCCGTCCACGCAGTTTTCATCGGAGTTCTGTCTAAAGGAGGTGCCCGTGAAGCAACGTGCGAGGTCGTGGTTCGGCGGTTGTGCCGCCGTCATGCTGTGGTCGCTGGTGGGTTGTGTCGGAACGGGCGAGGTCGTCCCCCTCGATCTGCGGGCGATCCCGCCCGTGGCCGGACAGGACGCACAGAAGGGGGAGCCGGCGAGCTTCCTCGTGGTTCCCTTCGAGGATCTCAGGACCCAGCAAACCCGTGTGGGTCTGCGGACGCATTTCTGGGGCGGCGTGACCTATTTCGACGTGCCGGGGGGCAAGCCCGGCGACGTGCTTGCCCACGTGCTGGCCGAGTATTTGAAACAAAAGGGCTGGCAGGCCGAGGTCGGGCCGATCGGCAAGGCCGGGGCGCCGGATGTCACGCTCACGGGACAGGTGCAGGAGTTGACGACCCATGCCAAGAGCCGGTTCGGGTCCACCGTCATCACGGCC
>VGXD01000381.1 GCA_016873525.1 Nitrospira sp.
CGCCAAGAGAGAGGTCCTGATGGCTTGATCAACAGTTCCTCCCATCTGTCGAGGTGAATCACCTCGCAGGATTTGGCACCTTGGCTCTCGCCTGGTTGCCTCGGCGTCTTCGGGCCAGTCCCTCAGCCGTCTCTTGATGGGCTGAGCACAAGGTATCACCGCGCCTGCTGCTGGTCAAGAGGCCCGTGGTCCTTGAGTCCAGGCTGATGACGCTGGCCCTGCCGTATGGCAGAATGCCGTTCTATGATTCCGGGCTTCCTTTTCGTCCACGAAGCCGGGGCGCGTTACCCTTCTCCCCCGTTCGATCCGCCGGAGGCCTACCCAGAACTAGGGGACAAGGTCCGTGCCCTCGATCCGTCGAACACCGTCTACCGGATGGTGAGGGGTCTCCTCTTGGAGGCTGGGCTGGATGCCGGCCACGCGGGGACGCCTGAGTGGAACCCCCTGCGCGGCCTGATCGGCGACGGCCAGTCGGTCATGATCAAGCCCAACCTTGTCATCCACGAAACTGGTGCCAACGCAGGCCAGCAGGTGCTCACTACCCATGCCAGCGTCGTTCGGCCCTTCCTGGACTACTTCCATCGCCTGCGAGCCAGCGACGGGGTCGGCGTCAAGATCGTGATCGGCGATGTCCCGCTGCAATCCGCCGACTGGGAGCGCATCACCGTGGAGACAGGGTTCAAAGCGTTGGCAGCCTACGGGCGGGACGTGCTCGGGCTCGACCTCTCCCTGCTCGATCTGCGCAAGGAGATCGCGGTCGCTACAGAGGGAGGCTTCATCCGCAAGCGGATCCAGAATGCGGGGGATCCGCTCGGCTACACGAGCGTGCGTATGGACACCAGCTTTCTCGACGAGATCATTCAGTACGCCAACAGGTTCTCGATCGGCGATTACGACGACTCCTCGACCTCGGGTCGGCACCAGCACGGCCGCGACCACGCCTACCTGATCGCCAAGTCCGTCCTCGCTTCCAGCCTGTTCATCAACGTCCCGAAGATCAAGACGCACCAGAAGGCCGGCATCACGGTCGCCATGAAGAATCTGATCGGCATCAACGGCGACAAGAGCTGGATTCCGCATCACCGGCTGGGCGCGCCCAGCGCTGGGGGGGACGAGTACTCGCAAAACCATGCGCTGCTCAAGCTTCTGAACGCGAAAGCCCGCAAACTCCTTCAGGAGCGGTCGGAAGTGCTGTGGAACGCGGCGCGCTTCGTTAACAGGAAGATCGTCAAGCGCGCTCTGCGCAGGCCCACGGTAGAGCAGGGCCCCCAGGCTGCCGCTGCGGCCGACACCCGGAGCTTCGAATGGGCGATGGACGGAGCCTGGTTCGGCAACGACACGCTCTGGCGGTCCATCCTCGACCTCAACCGGATTCTGCTGCTGGGGGCCCCCGACGGCACCATGAAACTCTCCCGCCAACGGCATTACCTCTGCCTGGCCGAGGGCATCGTCGCCGGCGAAGGGGACGGTCCGCTGGCGCCGACGGCCAAGGCCGCCGGCCTTCTGACTTTCGCGGCTGATCCTGTCGTCCACGACGTCGGTTGCGCCCGGCTGATGGGCTTCGACTGGCGTGCCCTGAAGGTGCTGGAGCGCGCCCCCAGGGGTCCGGAAGCGTTCGCCTTTGATGGCGATCCGGCCGCCCTTTCCTTGCG
>VGXD01000382.1 GCA_016873525.1 Nitrospira sp.
CATCCCCGTCGGAGAAGTGTCTTGCCATCGTCCACGCGAGCCGTAGCCTAACGAGAAACTTGTCCACCGGGAGCATCCACTTGTCGACAATGCGGTCGGCGACCTCGTACGCCCTCACGACATAATCAATATCGGCAGGGATTTTCGCGATGACCGGGTATCGAGCCGTCATCGACCAGGCCCAGTTTTGGCCGCCCTTATCCGACACGAGCACCAGGCGGCCAGCAAAGAACTGATTGTCCTTGTTTCCTGTCGGAACTCCTTCAAGTCGACTAAGCGCCTGCAGAGCGAACCGCCTACGGTTCTCGGGGTGGCGCATATGTTCGGCGTGCGCCGTGACCGCAGTCTTGGCTTCTGCAATTTCGCGCTGAACTTCAGGGTCCACCACAGCGGATTCCGGCAATGACAGCGCCAGCAACTCATGCTGCCGCTCGATGACGGCTGGAGGCATGTCGAGCCCCTCTGCCCGGGTTTGGCCTTGCCCGAGTATTCGAGGCAACCGGGCAGAAAGGATGCCCTTGGCATTCGCAAGCAATCCGCTGCGCTCCACATAGCGCTCAAAGGCCGGGAATAAAGGTAACCTACCGTCTGACATTTCGCTCCTTGCCCTGAACTCAGGACTGCGTGACCTCGAACAGATCCCGATCGACTTTACGTAGCAATGACGGGTACTCGCTCGATACAAGAGCGAGACGTCGCGTCGGTCGCGAGAGTCCCACATAGGCGCGGTTCAACGTGAAGTTCAACGCAGCACTCTCGACTCCCTCCAGACCGATGACAATGCAGGCGTCGAACTCAAGACCCTTGATCCGTTCGACAGATGTCGTGAGCAGCCCCTTCCCTGCGGCGGCCCAGAGTGGCGCAAGCGGGACACCCAGCCGATCCAATGCTGAGCGCAACTGGACCAGTGACTGCTCATCCTCGTTGATCTGCAGCAGCGCGATGCTCGACACAACCTCCGATCGTTGGAGAACGGCAACCAACTGCTTAATTCGCAGAGGCTGATCCTGTGGTGGCGCGATGATCAGCTGTGGTTTCTTGTCGTGCAGCGAGGTGTTCACGTCGAAACTCGGCCGCTCTTTGAATGCCGCTTCGTAGAAGCCTTGGAGAAAGCGACCTATCTGACGGCTCTGTCGCATATTGCGAGCAAACGGATAAACCTGCTCTGCGCCTTTGCCGCGAAGCGATCGACCAACCTGGAGCGCATCAGCGGTTCTCATCCCCTGCACCGGGCTGACGATCTGCCGAAAATCGGCCGACACGGTAAGTGCGCCGTCTGGGTCGACCAAGGAGCCGAGCAGCGAGGCCTCAGCAACACATAAATCCTGCGCCTCATCGATCGCCACGTGCGTCCAGCGGTCGCCATCAGTTGTGGCGGGCGCGATAGCCGAGGGCATCTCTCGGAAGCGTTGCTGCGGATCGGTGGCTTCAGGTAGCGCGAAGCGAAGGAGCCAAGCGAGCCAGGACCGATCTTCGGGGCCATATCTGCGTTCCGTCCATTCGGCAATCGCGTTCTTGAGAATCTGCGCTTCGTCAACGCGGGCGCCGGTGCCGCGCCTCATTCTGTGGGCCGCTTCTGACGCCCGTTCGCCGAAATATGCCGCCAAAGCGGAAAGCGGATCGTAGACCCAGTACAGCCA
>VGXD01000383.1 GCA_016873525.1 Nitrospira sp.
CCAATTCGATCCTGATACGAAGGCGTTCGGTGGAACGACCAGTGCCTCGCATTGGTTGCCGACTTTTCGAAACCCCTCTTTACAGTACCAATTCGATCCCGACACGAAGGCGTTCTGTGGAACAACAAGAGCCACACACTCATTGTCGACCTTCCGGAATCCCTCCTTGCAATACCAGTTCGAGCCTGACACCCAGGAATTGGCTGGAGGGCCTGATCTCTGCACGCTTGGAGTTGGAGGAACGAACAGTGGTGCAGTCGCGGATGGCGAAGATCGTGATGGGGCGTCCTGCACGGCCGGGGCGTTGGCACCCGAACCGCGAGCGGAACCTGAAGGAACCTGCCGAAGCTGAAACAGCAACGTCTGATCTGCTACGCCAGTTGCGGCCAACCCCCTGTCTTGCTGAAAAGCGATGATGGCGGCACGAGTGCCCCTTCCCATCAGCCCATCGGCGGGGCCGGCGCTGTAGCCAAGCTCATTGAGCTTCTGCTGAACGGCACGTACCGTCTCATCCGCAGCAGGACGCGCTGGTGCTGGTGCCGACAGGGAACCCGTGGATGGGCCGCGAGCGAATCGGCCCCTGCCTTCTGCCTGAAGTTGGCTTCGGTACGGCTCGACATCGCGGCGCGCGCTCTCCAGTGCGCCGCTTCTATAGCGGAAACTGCCACAGCGGCTGTTGTAGTCAGCCACCATGGCGTTGAACCGATCTACATCGGAATCGCTGTAGTTGTTGAGAGCGGCCTTCGCGCCGTCTATGCGGATGTCTTCCGCCAGGCAATACCGAATCTGAGCCGTTGAAAATACCAAGTCCTGGCCAACTGGTGGCTTTGACTCTTGTGGCACGGAGGGGGCTTGCGGTTGAGCAGGCGGCGAATAGCTCGGCGCTGCACTCTGCGCAGGGGGTGAGTAGGCGGGAGCCGGAGACGGAGTGTTCTTATCGGACTGGCCGATGAGCCAAAGCAGACCAACTACGGCAGCTATGCCCAGTATCCACTTGCCCCCAGACGAGCCAGACGACGGTTGCGGAGGCTCTTGATACGTCTGACGCTGAGTCGGCTGCTGCGGTTGCGGTTGAGCAGTCTGCGAGGCTGGGCGTCCGGTAGATGTCGTAAAGCCAGCGGATTCCGTCTTAGGCGCAGGGGGCGGCGGTGTCGTGTCCACGTCGGACACGAGCGATGAAAGGCCGGCGAAGCCTTTGCCTTCATTTTTCTTGTTGTTTTCTTCCTCCGCTGCCACCAGTGTCTCCCCTAGATAAATCCTATGCGCCGCTTCTCGCCGCCTTCACGCTCACGAGCAGGTGTCGTGCGCAAGGCCGCCAGCAGGCTGGCCTGGTCCAGCCTGTCCTTCCCAGAGCGTGCCGCGAGCCTTGCACCTTCCCGAACAACGAAAGCAACGTCGGACAACGGTCGTCCAGCGAGCTCTTGCGCCAGCGGCTTAGCGTCCACATCCGACTCTTTTGGCAAAGCAGACAACAGCTTGTCCAGAAGCGACTGCACCTCGATTTCGCTTGCAAAGTCCACCTTGATGACATGATCGAAGCGTCCCCGGCGCTGGATGGCGGGGTCGATCATGTCGATCCGGTTCGTCATCGCGATGATCAATACCTCGTTCTTCACAGCCTCTGGGATA
>VGXD01000384.1 GCA_016873525.1 Nitrospira sp.
CATCTCTTCTGCCGTGCAGACCGGGATGTAGTCCACGCCAGGCGGAATGTCGAGTTCGGTGGGGCCGCTGACCAGCGTGACGGCGGCGCCCCGTTCGCGGGCGGCTTGCGCAACCGCATAGCCCATCTTGCCAGACGAACGGTTGGAAATGAACCGGACGGGGTCGATGGCCTCCTGGGTCGGCCCTGCGGACACCAATACCCGTTGGCCCTTCCAGTCCTGTCGAGGAAGCAGCCGGCGCTCGATTGCGGAGAGGATCACGGCCTCGTCCGGCAGCCGGCCCTTTCCGATCCGTCCGGAAGCCAGCGGGCCTTCTTCCGGCTCGAGGACCGTCACGCCGCGCCGGCGGAGGGTCTCTCTGTGGGTTTTGAGGGCCGGGTGATCCCACATGTGCCCGTCCATGGCGGGGGCCAGAATCAGCGGGCAGGTCGTATTGAGGACCAGGGCGCTGAGCAGATCGTCCGCAAGGCCCAGGGCATATTTGGCGATCTGGTTGGCGGTAGCCGGCGCAATGACGACGGCGTCGGCTCGCTCCGGCAGGGACAGATGCAGCATCTCCTGCCGCGCGGCAAACAAGTCCGTGGCCACGGGGTGCCGGGACAGGACTTCGAAGGTCAGCGGGCCGACGAAGCGCGTGGCGGCCTCCGTCATCACGACGGAGACGTCGGCCCCTTCTTGGACGAGGCGGCGGAGCAACCCCACGGCCTTATAGGCCGCAATGCTGCCGCTGACGCCCAGCACGAGGCGTTTGCCGAGGAACTTCTGGGCCGACGTCGAGGCCATGGCGGTGCGGTTATTCCTCCCCTTCCGCCTCGGCCGCCGGCTTGGGCGAGTCGTCGATGTAGACACTCAGTTCCTTCTTGATCTCGCGGGCATCTTCTCCGGCGCCCACCATGACCATCCGTTCCACCTCGGTGTCCTTGCCGCGCTTGGCTTCCTTGATCGCTTGCCGCGCCTCTTTGCCCGTCAGGAACTCAATCTGCCCGTGCAGGACTTCGTCGATCGCGGTGGTGGTCTCCTTCGTAAACCTGGACGGGGCGATCGGCCGCGCCCCTTGCATGAGGTGCTTGGCGCGTTGGGAGGCGACCAGCACCAGTCGGTGGCGTGAATCGAAGCGAGTCTGGTTCATGTCCGGCAATAACGACAAGGGATCAATCATCGCGTGTTCTCCTCTACAGTTACGTTGTGACGGCCCCGCCGCGGTCCGCCTGTTTCTCGTCCCGTTCTCGAATGAAGTTTTCCTCCAGCCAGGCAATGTCGAGACGCTTCGTTTTGATGCGCTCCGCAAGGATGACGGCTTCCAGTTCCTTGAGCGCGTGCATGAGATCGTCGTTTCGAACGATGTAGCAGTAGTCGCGGTAGCTCCAGATTTCCTCGCGGACTTTCTGAAGCCGGCGTTGAATGTCCTCCGGGGCGTCCCCGCGCCGTTGCAGGCGTTGCCGCAAGGCCTCGATCGAAGGCGGCAGGATGTAAATGAACACGGCGTCCTGGAATTTTTTCTTGATCTGCATCGCCCCCTGGGTGTCGATTTCCAGGAGGACATCGAGCCCCTGCTCCATCATGTCGGTCAGCGCGCTTCGGGGGGTGCCGTAGAGGTTCCCGTAGACGGGCGCC
>VGXD01000385.1 GCA_016873525.1 Nitrospira sp.
CGAGCTGGCCCAGGCGATTGAAGAGCTGCGTCGGGTTCGCGAACAACTGTCGGCGGAGAGTGTGTCCGTCAAGGCCGCTCTCCAGGGACTCGACCAGGCGATTCGCGACGGGGACCGGCAGTTGCTCGGCCTGACCAAGGACGAGGCCGGCTTGGGACAACATGCGGCCGAACTGGATCGTCGCATCGAAACGATTCGGAGCGAGTGTCGGAAGGCCGAAGAAGAGCGGATGCAGATCGAGAGCGAGATTGCGTCCGCCCGGGAGCGGGTGGTGCTGCTGCGGCAGGAACAGGCGCTGGGGGAAGCGCGTCACGCCGACGTCGGCAAGGCCTTGTCGGCGATGGAAGAAGAGTTCCGTGTCTTGCAGCAGCAAGTGATGGAGGCCCGCCTGGCCCTGGCCGCGAGCCGGTCGCGCCGCGAGCGGGACGAGGCGGACCTGGTCAGGCTTACGGGAGAGCAAGCGGCCTGGGAGGCACGAGTCGGCGTATTGGACCGGCAGATTGCGACGCTGGATGAAGCCATGCAGCGCAGCGGCGCCGAGCGGGATCGAAACGAAGCGCTTTTTCAGGAACTGGAGGAGCGGGCGGGGCAGGTCAGGATCGAGCTGGGGACGGCGCAAGAGGCGCAGGCGCGGGATGCCGAGCTGGTCAGGCAGGTGGAACGCAGCCTGACCCTCGTTCGGGAGGCCTTGGCGTCGAGCCGGGAGGCCCGCACGGCGGTCGAGATCCGTCGGGCGGAGATCAAAACCCAATTGGCCTCGCTGGAAAGCGCGCTGACCGGGACCTACCAGCTTTCCGTGGCCGAAGCCCTTGCGCAAGAGCCGGCTCAGCAAAACCTGGACGGCACGGAGCCCGTCGATGGGAGTTCGGCGGCGGAGGCCACGCAAGACCTTCGCGATCGGCTCCAGAAAATCCGCGATCGCCTCGAGCGCATGGGGCCGATCAATCTGGCCGCCATCGAGGAACACCGTGAGTTGGAAGAGCGGCATCGCTTTTTGACCGAACAGGAAGCCGACCTGGCCAACTCGATCGGATCGTTGAAGGAAATTATCACCCGGATCAACCGCACCACGAAGCAGATGTTCCTGGATACCTTCAGCGAGCTCCAGCAAAAATTCGGGGATGTGTTCACGCGGTTTTTCCCTGGCGGCCGCGCGGAGCTGATCCTGACCGAGCCGGACCCGAACCAGGACCCGGACCAGCGGGCATCCGACGAGCCGGGTGTGGACATCGTCGCCCAGCCCCCTGGCAAGCGGCTGAAGGGCATCACCATGCTGTCGGGCGGAGAGAAGACACTGACCGCCATGGCGCTCATCTTCGCCAGTTTTCTCATCAGGCCGACGCCCTTCTGCATTCTGGACGAAATCGATGCGCCGCTGGACGAGGAAAACATCGGGCGGTTTGCCGGGGTCCTGCGGGAGTTGTCCGGGCAGGCGCAGTTTTTGGTGATCACCCATAACAAGCGCACGATGGCGGTTGCAGACTCCCTCTTCGGGGTCACGATGCAGGAGGCCGGGATCTCCAACCTTGTCTCGGTGCGGCTCGGGGACCTTCAGCCGGTCTGACAGACGTCGATTCAGCCGTCAAGATTGCCTGGAACCCGTTCATAAGTC
>VGXD01000386.1 GCA_016873525.1 Nitrospira sp.
CCGGGGAGCTACACCTTCCGCTGCGATCTGCACCCGCAGATGAAGGGAGAATTCTTCCTCCTGGAGGTTCCGACGGCCTAACTATTGCTTCATCTCACCTGCTTTTTCCCATCGGGGTAGACATGGGTGCCTGCCTTGCCGGCCAGGGCCTCTTGAGCCTTGGCCGGCTCAGTCACAATGACTTTCCTGCCTCCTCGCTCAAGGAAACGAATGGCTGCCTCGATCTTCGGCCCCATGCTGCCTGGGGCAAAGTGGCCTTGCGCCAGGTAGCGCTTCGCCTCCGCCACCGTAAGGGAATCCAGAGCCTGCGCCTGAGCCGTGCCGAAGTGCAGGTAGACTTGCTCCACCGCCGTCAAGTCGAGAATCAGGTCCATGCCCAGTTCGACCGCCAGGACACTGGAGGCCAGGTCCTTGTCCACGACGGCCTCGACGCCGGTCAGACTCCCGTCCTCCGTGACATGAACCGGAATTCCGCCTCCGCCTGCGGCGATGACGACGGCGCCTTCTTCGACCAGCCGCTGGATGACCTCGCTTTCCACGATGCGGAGCGGCAGGGGCGAGGGCACGACGCGGCGGTAGCCTCGATGCGAATCCTCGATCATCCGCCACCCCCTTGCGACCATCGCCGTCGCCTGCTCCTTGGTGTAAAACGGGCCGATGGGTTTGGTCGGCTGGGCCATCAGCGGGTCAGCCTGGTCCACCAGGGTCTGCGTGACCAGGGTGACAACAGGCCGGTGATGGATGCCGGCCTGATGCAGCAAGTTCCGAAGGCATTGCTGGATCAGGTAGCCGGTTTCCCCTTGCGACTGCGCGACGCAGCAATCCAGGGGGAGATCGTAGGCCTGGCCTCGTGCCGCCTCGGCGCGTAGGAGGGCGTGGCCTACTTGCGGGCCGTTCCCATGCGTGATCAGCACCCGCTGTCCCTGCCGGATCAACTCGACGACACCGGCCAAGGCTTCGCGCAAGTTGGCCTGCTGCTCCTCGACGGCGCCGCGTTGCCCTGCCTTGACGAGGGCGTTGCCCCCCAGCGCGACCAGGACTTTCTCGATCTTGTCAGTCACGGCGTTGTGCCTTGGCTATGACGTTGCTGAGAACGTCTTGCAGGGTGGGGCGGCCGATTTCCTCGAACTCGTAAGTCACGCGGCAGGTCGGTTGCCGGATCGCGATGAGGCGGGCCAAGTTCACGGGCGTTGCCACGAGCACCAGGTCACAGGGGGTTGCGTTGATGGTCGCTTCCAGTTCGGCGATCTGCTCGGCCCCGTAGCCCATCGCCGGCAGGACCGGTCCGATGTGCGGGTAGTCGGTCAAGGTGCGGCGGAGACTCCCGACCGCCGTCGAGCGGGGATCGACCAGTTCCGAAGCGCCGAATCGCTTTGCAGCCAAGGCTCCGGCCCCGAAGCCCATCCCGCCGTGGGTGAGGGTCGGCCCGTCCTCCACCGCCAACACGCGCTTGCCTGAGACCAGCCCAGGCTGGTCCAGCGTCAACGGCATGCGGGAGTCGATCACGACCGCTTGCGGATTGTCGGTGCGGATGTTTCGACGCACCGCCTCCACTTGCACGGGATCGGCGCTGTCCAGCTTGGCCAGGATGAGGACGTCGGCGCGG
>VGXD01000387.1 GCA_016873525.1 Nitrospira sp.
TCAAAAGCCTCGACGATCACGTCGTAGCTCTTGCGGCATTCCGCGCACCTGAGCTTGATGAAGTCCTGCACCACGTCCATTTCTCCGACGCCGAGCGAGACCTGGTGGGTCGCGGCACAGGCCGCGAGGTGTTCTGCCGCCCCCCGCTCGACGGGCAATTCCTCCGGCTCGCGGGTGGACGAAACGGCCCGCAGCGGGGCCGGCAGGCGCACGGTCAGGGAACGGAGCGTCAGCCGATGTTTCATCTGACAGGCCGTGCAGGTCAAGAGCATTTTGTCCGGCAAGGCCAGCTTGGCGAGGCTCAGGCAGAGGCGGTGCGACGCAAAACATTGCTGGATGAATGCGCCGCTGTTGTGAATGATCGACGACATCGCCCTCCTCGCCGGCTCCCGCAGAGGTTCCGACAACCCCGAGGAGCCTGAGATCCGAAGCGCGCAGGAGCCTCGACCGGAGCCCTACCGCGCGGCCAGTCCAGCGAGGGCCAGGAGCGCCAGCCCTCCCGCCACGTAGGGGATGGCGCAAGAATAGAGGATCGCCTTGAGGGGACTGAGCCCGGAGGTTGCCCGTCTGGTTTGCTGTTCCTTGTACACGAACTCGTAGGCGAGAATCGCCACCGTGAGGGTCAAGGCGCCGACTCGGCTGGTCTGCGGCCAGGTGTAGCGTCCGCTGAGCAGAAAATCGGCGGTAAAGAAGCCGCTGCCGAACAGCACGAGGGGCGCGACGGCCAATCGGACCGCCTCGCTGAACCGCGCATGCCACGCGTGATCGGATTCGCCGGCTTGGGCGCGGAGGGTCACAGACCGACCGCCTGTTTGGCCGGCTCCTTGGCAGGCTTCTCTTGCTCGGCCTTGCAGACCTTGCAGACCCGGGGCCGCATCTTCAAAAACGTAATTTTTCCGCAGGCCAGGCAACTGTAATGCACGAACCGGTCACAAACCGTACAGCGCGACCAGCCCCCGCGGAACAGGGTCTTGTTCCGATAGAGGCCCTTGTCGCAGACGCGACAATTCCGGGGTTCGATCCCCAATAACATCGGTTCCCAGTCGCCGCCGGCTTTTCTGATGCTCATGGCCGGCAGTATACCGAGCCGGACGGTGGGAGGCAAGGGGCGAGCGCATGCAGAACGAGAAACGCGGAATTCTGAAGGTCAGAATCGGATCGCTCTCGTTCATCGTTCCTCATTCATCGTTGCGCCCGGTTTGACACTCCGCAAAACCATTTGTTACTCTCTCGCCTCATCAACGCCCGACACAAGACGGCCGTCAGCCCGGAGTTTGGAGCCCTTTCCCCCATGAACATTCGCGACTACTTGGAGCAGAAGCGGCTGGAGATCGACCGGTTTTTGGAAACGGTCGTCCCCGACGCCAAGACCCCGCCCACCACGCTGCACGAAAGCATGCGCTACAGCCTCTTGGCCGGGGGCAAACGCATCCGGCCCATCCTGACCATTGCGGCGGCGGAGGCGGTCGGCGCCCCCTCGGCGGCCATCCTCCCCATCGCCTCCTCGCTCGAGTTGATCCATACTTATTCGCTCATCCACGACGACCTCCCCGCCATGGACAACGACGATTACCGGCGGGGCAAGCTCACCAACCACAAG
>VGXD01000388.1 GCA_016873525.1 Nitrospira sp.
CTGTCTGGTGCTGTTCCTGGCGCTGACCGGCGTCGGGTACATCCAAGTGGAGGAGCGGCGCGGGGGCGGAATCCGGCCGATCATCAGGGGCGAGAACAAGCGGTGCATCGACTGCCACATGGCCAAGGATGTGGCGGTGGGAGGGATCAATGACTGGAAGGTCAGCGTCCATGCGTCCAAGGGGATCGGCTGCGTGGAATGCCACCAGGCGGAGAAGGGCGACGCGGACGCCTATCAACATGAAGGCGCCTTGATCTCGACGCTGGTGACGCCCAAGGATTGCATGCGCTGCCACGACAAGGAGGCCAGCGAGTTCGCCAAGTCGCACCATGCCAAGGCGGCCCAGTTCATCGGCTCGTTGGATAATTTTCTGGGGAACGTGGTGGAAGGGCCTGAAGTGGGGACGACCGGCTGCGCCGGCTGTCACGGCAGCGAGGTCAAGGTGATGGAGAACGGCAAGCTCCATCCCGCCACCTGGCCCAACTCCGGCATCGGCCGCGTGAACCCGGACGGCTCCAAAGGCACCTGTTCGGCCTGCCATGCGCGCCACAGCTTCTCCGTCGCCCAGGCCAGGCAGCCGGAGAGTTGCGGCCGCTGTCACATGGGGCCGGACCATCCCCAGATCGAGGCCTACTACGAAAGCAAGCACGGGGTTCTGTTCACGGCCAACAAGGACAAGATGAAGCTGGGACAGCCGAAGGACAAATGGCTGCCGGGGAAGGACTATCTCTATCCCACCTGCGCGACCTGCCACATGAGCGCGACCGGCACGCAGGAGGTGACCCATGACGTGGGGGACCGCATCAGTTGGACGCTGCGTCCGGTGGTCTCCACGAGGCTCGAAAATTATGAGGATCGGCGCAAGGCCATGCGGCAGGTCTGCGCGTCCTGCCACAGCCCCGAAATCGTCGAGCGGTTCTTCACCCAGTTGGACAGCGGGATCGCCCTCTACAACGACAAGTTCGGCAAGCCGGCGAAAGTCGCAATGGATCGTCTCAAGGATATGAAGAAGGTGACGCCGACGCCGTTCGACGAGGAGATCGAGTGGATCTTCTACGAACTCTGGCACCATGAGGGGCGGCGGGCCCGTCACGGTCTGTCGAAGATGGCCCCCGATTACGTGCACTGGCAGGGCTTCTACGAGGTGGCCAAGCATTTCTACACCAAATTCCTGCCCAAGGTTCGAGAGCTGTCGCCGGAGGTCGCCAAGGAGTTGATCGCGCAGGAGAGCCACCGGTGGATAGACAAAGGGCTGACCAAGGAGGAGATCGCGCAGATGATCGAGTTCTACGACAAGGAAATGCAGGGCAAGCGGGGCGGAGGGTAAGGGACTTGCGCTGGGGCGCGGGAGCGAGGAGTCGTTCCCTGCGTTGCACAGGTTGCGTTGATCGGGAGAATGTTATGGCGTCACGATGCAGTAGGATCGGGCTGGTTGCGCTTCTGCTATTGTGGGTCACCCTGGGCCTCGGCGGGGAACCTGTCTGGTCGCAAGAGGCAGGCCTGCTGCAAGCTCCACCGCAGGCAAACAACCCTATAGTGGCGGCGCCACTCGCAATCGACACAGGGGACACGGCTTGGGTCCTGGCCTCCTCGGCCCT
>VGXD01000389.1 GCA_016873525.1 Nitrospira sp.
AGGGGATTGCCCACCTCGATGACCGGCTGCAAGGCCGTCAACGCGAGCGCCTTATCCGCGATCGCCGCTGCCGCCACCGTGCCCGCCGAGACTTTCAAAAACTGTCTACGTGACAAAAACATCGTGCCCACCTCCTAAGCTAAGACATCAAAAAGTGCGATCAGGTGCTACCCTGTTCCCTCAATCTGTTTATTCCCACCTCCCTCCTCACGGCTCGCTACGGAACACACCGACAACTCGGCAGCTTTTCCTTAGAGCAAGGTTGTTGCCATCCAATAACCCACCCCGATCATCATGAGTCGCTGCCACGCAATCCATTGACAAGACTGATTAAACCGTCCTTCGCAGCCTTCCCGCGAGGCGAAAAAAAGATGGGTGATTTTCACGCAGCGAATATTCATTTATGTCGAGGCTTGCTCATCGTTAAAAATAGTTTGGAACTACAACGTGTTAACTTGAGAATAGAAAAATATTCGCCGATCAAATGCGAACGAAACAAAGCCTGTGGCAGGGCATTACCGACCGTTGAAGACGATAATGACTGCTTCGCGTTACGGTCTCGTAGCAGAAGAAGTCAGGCTGGAATTGGCTCTCTGTATTTACAGAGCAAGTCGAGGGAGGTTAGGCCAGGTCACGTCACCGGATTGGAACGAGGACGGCAGGGCATCGGCGCTATGATTTGCTTGAATCGTGTCGGTCAAGGAATCGCTTCATCAGCAGGGAAAAGTGTTGGCGAGGAATCCGGCTGTCCTCAGCCGCCTTGGTAATCTGATCACCATGCACGGCCAGCTTGGCCTTCAGATAGGCCCTTGTGAAATCCGCCACCGCCTGCCGCTTGGCTTCCATGTAAGGAAGGGAGAGATAGACCCCACGATCCCCCAAGCCGCTTGGCGCCGTTGCGGGCAGCAAAGCCCGGACTTCGGCGGTCCCGATGGCGTCGTCCGTCGCCAGCATGACGACTCGCTCCACCACATTGCGCAGTTCACGCACATTGCCGGGCCAGGGATACGCGACCAACTCGGCGACGGCCGAGGCATCGAAATAAGACTGCGGCTTCCCCATTTCTCGTCCGAACTGAGCCAGCAGATGACGGGCAATCGCGGGAATGTCTTCGATGCGCTCGCGCAAAGAGGGCACCGGGATCATCACCACGGCAAGACGGTAGTAGAGATCCTTGCGGAAAGATCCGGCGCGGACCTTCTCTTCCAAATTCTGGTTGGTGGCGGCAATGAACCGCATGTCCACCCGCTTCACGCGCGTGCCGCCGACCGGGCGCACTTCGTTCTCCTCCAACACCCGCAAAAGCTTTGTCTGCAAGGGCAGCGGCAACTCGCCGATTTCATCCAAGAACACGCTGCCGCCGTTGGCCAATTCGATCAGGCCAGGTTTGTCGGATACCGCTCCCGTAAAGGCCCCTCGCACGTGGCCGAACAGCTCGCTTTCAACCATTCCTTCGGGCACCGTCGCGCAATCGATCACCTGAAAGGGCTTGTCTCGCTCCCGGCTTTGCTCGTGAATCGCCCGGGCGATCAATCCCTTGCCGGTCCCGGTCTCGCCGGTAATCAGAACGGTCGACCGCACTTGCGCCG
>VGXD01000390.1 GCA_016873525.1 Nitrospira sp.
CGAGGTGGTGATTGCGGTGGGCAGCCGTCCTGCCACGGGGGAGGAACGGGCCGCGCGGCAGAGGGCCGGCGAACCGCCGGTTGACGCCATGGTCACGCTGGCCTTGCGCGACACCGGCTGTGGAATGCCCGATGAACACCTGGCCCGGGCCTTCGAACCCTTCTTTACGACCAAGGCCATCGGGGACGGCACGGGGTTGGGGCTCTTTCTCAGCCGGCAGATCGTGGCCGTCCATGGCGGCGCGCTCTCGATCGAGAGCGCGGTCGGCAAGGGCACGACGGTCATGATCGTCCTGCCGGCGTACCCGGAGGAAACCGCGCGGAACGGAGGCGCCGATGGCGGGGTCTGACGTCAAGATCCTCGTGGTGGATGACGACCTGGTCGCCCGCGACCTCCTCGTGGAGGCGCTAGAGAAGGAGGGCTATGGGGTGGAGGCGGTGGCCGGCGGCGCGGAAGCGATCGAGCGGGGGCGCCGGACCCGCTTCGACCTGGTCCTGACCGACATTCGCATGGGGACGGTGGATGGCCTGACGGTGCTGCGGGAGTTCAAGCAGTTGAGCCCGGAGACCTGCATCGTGCTGCTGACCGCCTTCGGGTCGATGGAGGGAGCCATCGAAGCGATCAAGCAAGGGGCCTACGATTATTTGGCCAAGCCGTTCAAAAAAGAGGAAATCCGCCTGGTCGTGCGGCGCAGCCTCGACCACAGCCGCCTGGTGCGCGAAAACGCCAAGTTCAGGGAGGAGCTGCGCGAGCGAGCGGACCGGTCGCAACTGGTCGGCAGCAGTCCGCCCATGCTGGAGGTCTACAAGCTGGTGGCCCGGGTGGCGGCCAGCAAGAGCACGGTGCTGCTGGAGGGGGAGAGCGGGACCGGCAAGGAACTGGTCGCGCGCGCGATCCATTCGAACAGTCCCAGGCGGGACCGGCCGTTCGTGCCCGTCAACTGTGCCGCCTTGACGGACACGCTGCTGGAGTCGGAACTCTTCGGGTACGAGAAGGGGGCGTTCACCGGGGCGGTCGGAGCCAAGCCGGGGCTGTTCGAAACGGCCGATGGCGGAACGCTGTTGCTGGACGAGATCGGCGACGTGGGGCCCGCGATTCAGGTGAAGCTCTTGCGGGTGATTCAGGAACAGGAGGTCCGGCGCGTCGGCGGGACCTCCGCCACGAAGGTCGATGTGCGCCTCATCGCGGCGACGAATCGGGACTTGGCCGTCTTGGTCAAGGAGGGCCGGTTTCGAGAGGACCTGTTTTATCGCTTGAACGTGGTGCGGATCGTGCTGCCGCCCTTGCGGGAGCGGCGCGAGGACATTCCGATGCTGGCCCATCATTTTTTGCAGACCTATTCGGGAGGCAACGATCCTATCCGGGGGTTCGTTCCGGACACCCTGGCGCTTCTTCAGCGGTACCACTGGCCAGGCAATGTGCGGGAGCTGGAGAATGTCGTCGAACGGGCTGTTTCCTTGAGCCACGGCCCCTTGATTCTTCCCGACGACCTGCCGGAGACGGTCCGCACGGCAGAAGTCCCTGCGAACGACGCGCTGCAGACCATGGATGAGATGGAAAAACGGCACCTGACGAAGG
>VGXD01000391.1 GCA_016873525.1 Nitrospira sp.
AAGATCGGCGCATGACTACACGCCCAATCCCGTAGCAATGCGCACTCATCCGAGCGCACTCGCCGCACTGGTGGGTTCGTACCAACCGGTGCGCCCTGGTTCAATGCCTTGGCAAACTGCTCTCGATCTCTCTTTCGTCTCGTTCCGTCCACCATCCAAACTAGCTTCTGGTAGAAGTCGTCGCGAGACCTACGCTCCTCGGGTTTGATGTACGAACGCTGAAACTCGACCACCCATCCCTGATCGGTCTTTACATCTGCGATGTGTTTCTCTCCGTTATCGGCTTGGTGGACAACTTCCTGCCAGCTTTCGGGAAACCATCCTTTCCAAGTTCGGTGCCACTCGGTTTCTTTCTCCCACCAAGGATCACAGATGCGGCGTCCTTTGTGGGCCCAGTGCCGAATCCGAACCTCTCCGCACCTTGCGATCATCGCCTGATCGCAAGCTGGACACTGCCCGGAAAGATTGGGCTGGGCCTCTTGGCGTTGCCCATTAATGAGCGCAAATTTCATATGCGTGTTTCGCTCATATCCGACTCATACGCAGCTATCTCAGAGTGTCAATGTAGCAACGTTTACGATCAGCGGCGGCGCGCGGTTGCCACCGGCGGCTTGACCTGCCACTGCCCAACGCTATCGCACGTCCGGCATCGTGGCCGGCATTGCCAAATGCAGCGTTCCCCGAGGCCATTCCGTACCAGCATCGCCAAGTCGGTCGAGGCCCAGCGACGGCAGCCTGGGCAGAAGCAGGCTAGGGCATGACCCTGCTCAAGCAGGCTGGTGAACGTCGATATGACGATCTGGCGCATGGCCCAGGATTGTCCACGACGACAGCCGAAATGCAGACCGGACAATCTGCTGCCGTGAGCCACATATTGAGCCGCTGCAAGCAGCTTGGCTGTTGCCGGCCTGTGCAACCCCTGTCTTGGTAGCCAAGGTTACGCCAGCGGGAGTACTCTCTGCCAAAAGGCGCCAAGGGGAGGGTTGCAACCATGTCGAGCATCTCCACCCGAGTTGCTGAGCGTATCCGCGCGGGGTTGAAGAAGTACCAGCCGATCCTCGCAGCAGCCAAGGCGAGGGACGTGAACGAGTCGGATACCGTGGTTATCATCACGGACATGCTCCAGGACGTGTTCGGGTACGACAAGTACAGCGAGATCACGTCAGAGCATCTCATTCGGGGCACGTTCTGTGACTTGGCGATCAAGCTCGACGGCCGGCTTTCGCTGCTGATCGAGGTAAAGGCGATAGGGCTCGACCTCAAAGAGAACCACATCAAACAGGCGGTGGACTACGCATCCAACCAGGGCTGCGATTGGGTCGGGCTGACGAACGGCATCGCTTGGCAGATCTACAAAGTCTCGTTTACGAAGCCGATCGAGCACGAGTGTGTCGTCGAGTTCGACATGCTAGCCGCCAACCCGCGCGACAAGAGCGACATCGCGCAGCTGGGGGTGATCGCCAAGGAGGGCTGGAAGAAGGCGCGACTCAGCGAGTACCACGAACAGAGGCAGGCCCTAAATCGCTTTACCCTCGGAGCGCTCCTGCTGAGCGATCCTGTCATCTAC
>VGXD01000392.1 GCA_016873525.1 Nitrospira sp.
CCGGTCAACCGCTGGCTCATCGAACGGGGCTTGGGCCATGCGGTGGTCCATGCCCATCACCACCATCACTGAGCCGGATCGAGGAGCTTGGTTGTCATGCGGAGGAACGTCCTCATCTCTCTCATGGGCATCGCGGCGGGGCTGACGTTGGCCCTGGCCGCGACGGCCTGCACCCAGTTGGAGCAACGGGACAAGCGCTTCTATTACCGCGCTCTCTGGAACTTTTCGCTCCGGGAGAATCTCCAGGAGCTCGACGCCGACTTCAACGGGATCGACTTCGGCCATTCCAACCTGTACGAGACCCTGCTCTTGACCGGGGCCAAGGACGTGCCGGCGATCGAGGAGCGGGCAAGACAGGAGACGCTCCGGTTTATCGCCTCCAGGCCCACGCTCCCACCCAACGAGGAGGCGATCGCGCCGACGTACATGAAACTTGCCTGGCGCGCGCAAAACGCCTTCGACGAAGCCCACGCCTTGCATCGGGCCACCTACGACATCTACCTCTCGGACTTGTCCGCGCCGGACAAGGACCGGGCCGTCCGCAAAGTCCTGGCCTATTATCAGGACAGCCGCTACGCGATTACCGCAAAGCGGCTGGACCACAAACGGCTCGACAGCCTGGCCTATGCCACTTCGTTCCGGAGCAAGTTCCCGCGCTTCAATGCCACGATTTGGGCCTATCACTACCTGCAGGTGGCGGTCTACGATCCGCTGAGCGCGGCGCCAGATCTGTCCGCCAAGCAGCAAGTCGTGCGGCCGATCCTGGCCACCTACCACGGGTATCTGAAACGGCCGCCGCTCGACTGGACGTTCATGCCCCTGACTGTCGAGTACAGCCCGCGCTTTGCCGCGCAGTATCCGGCCATCGCCAACATCTTCGACAACTTGCACATGCTGCATGACACCATCAGCGACATCCTGGCCAGCGACTTACTGCCGACCTGGGAAGCCAAACGCAAAGAAATCTATCGCGTCCTGGACACCTATTATTTGGCAAGCGCCGACGCCAGTAATCCTATGGTTTTGCCCATGACCCAGCGAGAGGCGCCGGCCGGCCCGCCCGCGCACCAGCACCGATGAGGCACAGGATCATGAGACGGATCATCAGCCTCTGGCTCGCTGCCCTTCTCCCCTTTACGGGATCGGCCTGGGCTCTGGACCATGACAACCTGGACCCGAATCGTCCGATTCAAATGGAAGACGCCTACGCCGTGGCCCAGGGGGAAATCGGACTCGAAAGCGGCGTGCGCATCAACGACCGGCGGGAAGGGAAGACACGCGTGACGTACCAGCCCCAGATCATCTATGGCGCCTTCGCCAACACACAGATCGAAATTCAGGGCGACATCTATACGGACCCGCACACACTCGTGGGCGCCAACAAGTCGGGAGACCTGCACCTGGGGGTACTGTACAATTTCAACCAGGAAACACTCGACCTCCCCGCCTTCGCCTTGCGCATCGGGGCGGAGTTGCCGACGGGCCTGAATTCAAAGGGCGTAGATACCCAGGTCACCGGCATCCTTACCCGCTCCTATGGGCGGCTGCGCGTTCACCTCAACGCCG
>VGXD01000393.1 GCA_016873525.1 Nitrospira sp.
TCCTGCCACACGCCAAAAGAGCGTTCAGCAAACGCTTTGAGCGAAAAGCCGGCGAGCCTCGAAAAGGACTTGGCCTTGATGGTCACCTTCTCGATCTCGGGGAGGCCATAGAGCCTCGGTTCATTCGGATGGCGCTCCGGCGAGGTGGCAACTAGGTAATTGCGGTTGCCGAACAGGAAGCCGTAGGGATGAATGACGCGCCCGCTGCTCGTGCCGCGCTCGCGGTTGCGGTGCACGATATATACCTCGCTCCCCTCCTTGATGGCCCGCCGCAGGGCATCGACGATCTCGTCTCGGATGATCGGCCGGGGGCCCGGCCGCATGGCTAGCCCCTCGGCCTCAAGGAGGGCCTCAAGGTCTGGTTCGATGCGCGAGGCCGCCTTCTGGGAAATCTGCGCCTTGACCTTGGTAACAAGGCTTTCGATTGATTTGGCGCGCCTCCGATCATTCTGCTTTCTCAGACTCTTTATGGCAAATTCGAGGTCAGCCAACTCGTCCGCTGATATTTCACCGACGGGTGTTGAGACATCTTGCGGAATGCGCCAGCGCTTCCGTCGTTCGTCGTCGTACCACTCCTGGGTCTGACTGTAGACACGCAGCACCGCATTCTTCATGCGTTGCGCAGTTCGACGGCCGACACTGAATCGCTCTTGAATGTCCTCGAGGGTAAGGCCTATGCGGCTGAATTGAAGCTCGTGGCAGAGCTCCAACATCCTATCTGTTTTCTCGTATCGCATTGCCACCCCCTTGCATCACGGCTGTATCAGTGCACGAAAGTCGCCCCGGCGGGCGGGCTTCACATAAACCAATGTGACCGCTTTTGACACCTTCACCTGCAATAACGACTTTGTAACGGATGCGTCATGGACATGATCATCTCGATCTTTGTCCAGATTGTCTAAGTGCGCGAACCAAGGTGCGCGTCGGTTTTGGCTAGGTCGGATTGTCAGCGAAGGGGCAAGGGCCCGGCATTGTGAGAGCCGCGTCGTAAATCGGCGGCGTCATGCGGAAAAATGCGACGAACCTCGCTGCGCAACGTAGAGACACACAGGCGGAATACAGGAGGGAAAGATGGAAGGCTGCGTAACTATCAAGGAATTCACGATTGGCGAGTTGTTTGTCTCCATCGGTCTTCTGATCTTCATTTACATCCTCTTTCGGGACTACCCCAAGAAGTAGCCTGGTCAGGGCTTTGAGGAAGCAGGCGGAGAAAGCAAGATGGGACCAGCGCCTTCGCCAGCACCATTTTTTATAGCAAATGGGGCATCCCACTCCTTTCGGTTGGCAAAACAGCGGTTGAAGCCATCGCCAAGGAGACTCGGGACGAGCTTTATCGCCGTAGTCATGGGATTGATCCCATCGATTAGTCAGGCCGATGTGAGGGAGTCGATCCACCAGAAGGCTCCCGCCATCAACCTGACCGGCGAGATAACCTCGTTTGCCGCCTACCAATTCAGGACAATTGCCGACCGTGGACATGCCAGGGTTGTGACCCTGGCCTCGGAAGGAGGTGGAGTGGATTCCGCCATGGAAATAGGCCGGATCATCCGGCT
>VGXD01000394.1 GCA_016873525.1 Nitrospira sp.
TTGGCGCCGAGCGGCGTCCCGACAGTGATGATGAAGACGGTCCCGGGGTAATTCTCCGGGATTGTCTTGCGGGCGGTGAAGTGACTGCTGCGGATTACCCGAGCGAGTCGATTTTCGAGGCCCGGTTCGAAAAAATGCGCCTTTCCCTCACCGAGAAGGCTCAGGACCTGCTCGCGAATTTCGATCCCTTGCACGCGGAAGCCAGCATCGGCCATCGCAACGGCCAATGTCAGACCAACATAGCCGAGCCCGAGGACGCAGACATCCTCGTCAACTCCAATCCTCATTAGCATCAATCCCAGGCAAAATGGCCGTGCATAACCGCAAGTCCGATCAGAGCGATATGAAGGGCATGATCGAACTCGCCGGACCTGATCAGGTCGCGCAATTCCCGCTTGCTGACGAAGCGGGGAGCGATTTCGGCTTCCGGCGCCCAGTCCTTAGCCTGCGAACCTGCCTTAATAAAAAAGCCCCAAAGCCGATTTTCGAGCCGGCCGGAGTCCGGCATCAGATTGCCGAGAAGAATGGGTGGCGAGGTAGCTGTGAGCCCGGTCTCCTCCTGCAGCTCGCGGATTGCGTTCTCGGAGGGAGTTCCAGAGTTGTCGTGCAGTCCACCGGGCAGTTCGAGCGTGAACTTTTCCACAGCCGGTCGATATTGCTCGACCAGCGGAATGGTGCCGTCCTCGGCAATGACGAGACTGGACACGTAGTCGGCCTGGGCGAAGGAATGGTAATCGTGAATCCCGCTTTGGCCGGCAAACCGGATCGACTTCTGACGGGTGATGACCCAAGGCGAGTTCTTAGTCTGCGAGATCGCGACGATCTCGGGCAGCGGCAATGGCTGTTGCATCCTGCTCATCGTTGTCATTGCCGGAGAGTTGGGCTCAGAACGGTACTGTAGCCGCCGAGAGGTTGTGAATGCAGCGGGTCAAGTCCCTTATACCGTCCATGTTAAGGAAGCAACGGCGGTCGTCATCCTGGGGAGCAACTCGAAATGTCCTCGCTTTCCCAACAAATTTCGTCAGCAGAAGGGCTTTTTCATTACGCAGAATAGTCAGGGGCGTTTGCTGTCGGAAATCGAACCGGGGAGGGCGGAGCGGGAGCAATCGACCGATGTGATCGTGGTCGCAGCTTTAGGCTGCATTTGTCGGGAGATTGCGCGCTTTTGCATTTGGGACGGATCGGGGCAGGGTGATTTGACTTGATATCCCTGAGATTGTTTGCGAGAGAGGCAGCGTCTATGGCAGATAATCCTATTCGTCCAAGTTTAAACGAGGGTGATGAGAAGCTGAGGCCGGTCTTTTCGATGCAGGCACACTACTCATGCGGACGGCGCTCTTAAGTTGTGGCCATTGGCGCGGAAATCAATGTGAGCGAGGATCGATTCAAGCATTTTCGGAGTTGCTAGAACGATGGGGGCGACCAATTGGCAAGATCGGCTCCGCGGAGTGCTGAAGCCTCACTATGAAACACTTCCAGATTCGTGGAAAATAGTCGCGCGTCGATTGTTCGCGGTGATTCAAGGGCCGGCG
>VGXD01000395.1 GCA_016873525.1 Nitrospira sp.
TCAAATTCACGCGGCCCTGGATCGGCAGGCCGTTGAGCCGAACGTCCTTGCCCTCCTTCGACAGGCTCACGGAGTATTCGTCGTGCCGGCGGCTGATCAGCGCCGCGGTCTTGGGTGCCAACCACCGACAAAGCCCCCCGGGGGCCTCCCCGCCCAAGTGTTATTAGCGTGTTAGAAAGAACGCTGACGGGGTACGAACCGACCCGAACTGATACAAAGCAAACTGATACCGGAATGAGGTCAATCGCGCGGCAGCACAAGGGGATTGCCTACACCATCAACGATATAAGCAATCCCCCTAGTCTAGATTTTAAGTCCCTGGCGTCTACCATTCCGCCACTCCGGCACGACGCAGTCTTTGTCTTATGGGCATGGAAAGATTCTGACGCAGCCGACGGTAGCGAGGATACAGGAGCAGATGGGACCTTGCAAGGCGAGGGGCTCGATCACTGCACGAGTTCGACATCGGCTGGCCAGGACTGTTCCGCGCTGAGAGACACGGGAACGGGGCTCGCAGTTCCCTTGGCGTTAAAGAGGTACTCGCGAGTCCTGATCTGCCATCCTTCCTGGGCCGAAACACCCACCACCACGTTCACCAGCCACCAATGGAGGTCGGACTCGTCCGGATCGTTCCAGCTTTGGACTTCTTCAACTCCGAAGAAGGAGCAGTCGCAGGACGCGAAGATCGGCGCGAGGTACCCTTGATAAATGAACCGCCATGGCCCGTCCCAATCTTGCGGGGATTGCAGCGCCGCCACAGTTTCGCTCACGATTGCGCGCCCCTGACAGGAGGGATCGATCGCTCGGCAGGAGGCTTCCGTTAAGGGAGCCGCAGAAGCGAGCCACCACAGAAACAGTACAGCCAGGAATACGGTCCGGTCTGGATGTTCGAGGGTATCCATCGGCCACCCCCCTCTCTTCTTCCATTCCTGATCTCCTTATCGGTAGGGTGGGCTTAAGAATGAAGCTTTTTTTGGCTCTCGTATTAAAATTGATGGCTCACAAACAGAAACGGCCTGGGCCGGGATGGCCACAGGCCGTTCAGCAGGCCGGTGAGGCAGGGTGGAGGCAATGAGCCCGGCCTATGCAGGACTTCCGATCGAACCGAGCGCGATCAGGCGGCGTGGACGGCAGCCCGATCCTCTTGCTTCGCCACGAGCGATTTGCTGGTCTCGATCGCCCGCGTGACACCGGTCTTGACCTCGCGGCTCAACCGCGTGGCTTGCACCTGGGCCTTCTTCGCGTAATGCCGGATCTGCCGCCGCGTCTCCGCGCCGGACTGCGGCGCGAACAACAGCCCCAGCCCGGCCCCGATCACCGCTCCGCCCGCAATCAATGCCGCCGCCTTGGCAACTTGCCGTCCTTCTTGAGTCATGGCCATCCCTCCTTTGTAATGTGAACCCTGGGCCCACTACCTACCCATCGACTACTTGATAAGTGCCAGGACATCGTTTACAGCAAGAAGTGCCAGGACATCATTTACAATGCTGATGCTCGGCAGAGCGGCGGAGCGGCGCCAGCA
>VGXD01000396.1 GCA_016873525.1 Nitrospira sp.
TTTTCCGAGGGCAGTTCCACCCAGTAGACATAGGCGCCCAGACCTGCCAGTACGAGGACCATGAGGAGGCTGAGCCAGTGTCGTTTCATAGCGGCGTTATAGGCGCCGACGGCGCCGCCAGATGGCCATGCCCCAGATAAATGTCAGGGATGGAAGGAAGAGCACCTGGACGTAGAGCAGGATGCGCTCTTGCGTCGGATTGGGGATGAAGGGGCGGAAGGCCGGCTCCTTGGGCGTGATGGAGATCAAGGCCCGTTCTTCCGCCAGCCAGCCCAGGGCGTGGAGGAGAAAGTCGGTGTTGCCGGGAAAGTTCACATAGGCGTTGCTGGCGAAGGAGGAATTGCCGACGACTACGAGGGCCGCCCGCTTCGCGCCTTCGGCCGGCTCTTTTTTCGGCGTCAGGGCTGCGGCCAGGGGCAGAGGGCCCTGCACGTCGTCCTTCTCGTTGAATCCCGCCACGCGGCCTTTCAGATCGGTCTCGGCCCAACTCCTGGCCGAGGTGCGGGCCAAGGGGACGAAGTCCCAGTCCTTGCCTCGGTCCTCATGAAAGGCCAAGTAGCGGGAGGAGGGGAACAGCACGGCAAAGTTGAAATCCTGCGTGATCTCGTGTTCGGTAAAGGTGCGGACCATCAAGGCGGTCAGGTCTCCCTGCGCGAGCCTGTCTTGCAGGTCCACCAGCACTCCCTTGCCGGCTTCGACTCCCCATTGCCCCAGGAGGTCGTCGAGGTCGGCCTGCGTGTCGGGGTCCAGGAGAATGAGCAGGCGGCCGCCGGTCGCCACGTACCGGGCGAGGCGGTCTTGCTCTTCCTTGGTGACCGGGCGGCGGGGGCCGGCCAGGACGAGGACCGAGGTATCCTCCGGCACGGCGGAGGCTTGAAGCAGCGACAGGGTGCTGACCTCGTAGCCCTGTTTGCCCAGGGCTTCCTTGACGATGGAGAGGCCGGTGCGTTCTTGGTCGGCGATGCTGCGCTCGCCGTGGCCTTCCAGAAACACGATGTGTTTCTTGGCGTCCTTGGAGACCCGGATCAGGGCTCCCGTCAACTCGGCTTCCGAGGCGGCGGTGATGCGGGTCGTCTGCGGGCCGCTTTCGATCACGGCCGTGTCGGTCCTGGTGATTCCGTACCGGCGGGCGACGCCGGGTTGCCGTTCCGGGTCCACGAATTCCACCTTTACCTGGCTGCTCTGTTGCTTATAGCTGTCCAGCAGGTCCCGGTAGGTGTTGAACGCAGGGCTTCGGTCTTGGGTAAAGACCGTGACCTTGACCTCGCGCGTGAGCCCTCGAAGGACCTGGTAGGTCTGCGGCGCCAGCGTGAAGTGCTGGGTTTCGGAGAAGTCCCACCGTTGGGAATGCCTGGCGGCAAGAAAATTGACGATGATCAGAATGCCGAGGAAGAGCAGCGTCATGAGGATGCTGCCGGCTCCCAGGCGCGTGGCGCGTCGCGCCGAGAACGTCTTGAGCTTGTTGAAGTGGCGCACGAAAAAGATCGACAGACAGATCAAGGCCAGT
>VGXD01000397.1 GCA_016873525.1 Nitrospira sp.
GCTTTGTAGACCTTCGAGAGTGACGTTCCACCTTTGAACACCAGATGCTCGGCGAAAGTGGATTCAAAGAGCGTGCCGAGCGTCCATACGACCCAAATATCCTTTTCGAGAATATGGGCCGGGCGTCCGGATCGAGAGACAGCGACGCCGAGGGCGTCGGCGCGATCACGAGCGGAAAGCTGCAGGAACGCTTCAGGCATTCGCGATGAGCGCAGTGCCGACGGTCTTGGCTAACCACTCAGGGAGCGCAGCACGAGACTCCGCAATCTCCGATAGTACGGACGGCGGCAATCTGCTCTTTAGGGTCGTGAGCGCTTCCGGTGCGCGCGATGGACCGAGCCAAGCCAAGGCGCGCACGGCTTCCCCCGCCGGCTGCCCTGCCTTGGCCAACTGCCAGGGGCGCGCATGTTTGAGTTCGACGATCTGAGCACCTAGCTTGAGGCGACGAGAAGGCCCAGAGGTGAGATAGACCACTCGCATCGGAACTTGTGTGGTCAGGCCCAGCGCATTTGCGGCAGCGGCACCGTGTGAAACGACGGTTTCCCCCCGCAGCCGAGCGACTTCTTCGACCACTTTTCCCGCGGGGGGCGCATAGGTGCCAAAGCGGCTCTCGATCGGTCGCACGTAAAGCCCCCGGCCCACTCTCATGAGCTCGCCCCTACGAGTCATTCGGGACAGCGACTGATCCACGGCGACACGACTTCCAAAATGCAGCAGTTCCTTGGCCGAAAGAGGGGACCCCTCCGACCTCTGGGAGGCATACGCCAGGATCTGCTTGGACAGGGCTGTTTTCATGTGTCAGAAATATACACAAGTTTCTGACAGATTCAAGAGATAAAAATATACATATAATTCAATAGCATACGAACACATCCGAACACATCGGTTCTGGTGCATTGGCGGCGGGAAGGTAGCATCAACGGGGCCGGCAGGAGCCTGTGATGACCCAGCCGATTGCCGTGACCCAATCTACCGTCGCCGGCGTTTCGAGGCCGAGATCATCGAGTTGTGCGTGCGCTGGTACATCACGTATCGGCTGGGCGATCGGGACCTCGTCGCCCTGATGGCCGAACGCGGATTGGCCGTGTCTCACACGACGATTCTGCGGTGGGTGATCCGGTACGTACCGGAGTTCGAGAAGCGGTGGAGCCGCCGGGCCCGAAAAGTGCACTCATCCTGGCGGGTTGACGAGACGTACATCTCGGTGCGGGGAAAGTGGCATTACCTCTACCGCGCCGTCGACAAGCGTGGCAAGACCGTCGACTTCTTGCTCCGACCTGATCGAGGCATTGCGGCGGCTCAGGCCTTCTTTCGCAAGGCACTGGCTACATCCCTGCCACGGTGGCCGCGCAAGATCACCCTCGACGGGCATGTCCCGAGTCACCAGGCGCTGCGGCTTCTGCGCCGGGAGGATCACAGATGGAAGTATGTTCTCGTCAGGAGCTGTCCCTACCTGAACAACATCGTTGAGCAGGACCATCGGGCGATCAAACGCCGCTGTGCG
>VGXD01000398.1 GCA_016873525.1 Nitrospira sp.
AGCCCCCTTCGCTGTAGAGCGTGGTCGGCCGCAACGTGGCTTGCGGGGATACGGACGGGCCTGCCGCAGCGGAGAGAGGGCCGGCGATAAATTCGTGGAAATCCGCCGTGCCGTCTCCGTCCGGGTCATAGGCATTGACCTGCGCGAAGTGGACGTCCCCGGCCAGCCAGACCACATTACGGACGTGGCGGGCCAGCAACTCACCCACGATCGCCCGCAGCTCGGTTTGAAAGCCGGTCCCATCCGCCCCCCTGGCCCAACTGTCGTTCCCCGGCACCAGCGTCGTGCCCGCCTTCGGAATGGACAGAGGCACGCTGGTGGCAATCAGTTTCCAGGTCGCATTCGAGCGCGTCAGCCCCTCCAGCAACCAGTCGCGCTGCGCTTTTCCCAGCATGGTCTTGCCGGCCCCGTCAGGCTCGGCATTGAGACTGCGATACTGTCTGGTGTCCAGGATGAAGAGTTCCAGATCGGCGCCATGGCGCACGCTCCGATAGAGCCGATGCGGATCTTCCGGCGGCGCCCCGATGGGCCAATAGTCAACCAGCGCCTGGCGCCCGGCCGCCATCAGAGGCTCGTGCAGGCCGGAGAAGTTATTCCGCACCTCATGATCGTCCCAGATCGCATAGACCGGCACGTTGGCCAAAAACCGCTGCAACGCTTGATCACCGCGCTGGTAGCGATGCTTGGCCCGATAGTCCGACAAGGTCGAAGCGAGAAAATCGCCGCCCGGCGCATTGGGCGGGGAGGGACAGCGATCATCGCCGTAGATCAGGTCTCCCAGGAACAGCATGAAAGCCGGCGCCGCGCGTTGTAACTGATCGAAAATGGCGTAGCCGGTCTGTTCGCCTCGGCACCGTCCCTGGCCGCCGAGATCTCCGCTCCAAACAAATGTCACCGGCTCGGAAACGTCGGAAGAAGCAGCGGTCGCAAATCGCCCGGAGCCGGCTTCCCGCGCGGCCTGCTGAAAGTCAGCCCGGTCATCCATGGCGGTCAGGACCCGGTAGCGATAGCGTGTGGCTTGGCTCAACCCCTCCAACCTGATCGTCGCGGTAAAGTCCCGCTCCGGTTTCGTCGTGACGAGAGCGGTCTTGGCCGCCATCGGTTCCCCTTCAGGCCCCCACTCGACTTGCGCCCTGACCGGACCGGCGCTTCGAAACCAGACCAATGCCGTCGTCGCAGTCACGTCTCCCGTGGCCACGCCATGGGTCAAGGTCCCATTGTCCGGCATGACCTGCTCGGCAAAGGGGCTCGACGTCGGAAGACCGGGACGGGACTCGCTGGCACAACCGGGCGATACCGCCAGGACCCCAAGCCCCGCCAACACCAGGCCGATGGTTCGACTGCGCATCATTGTGTCACCACGTTGTCACCACGATCCCATTGCATTCTTGCCGGTTGGTCCGGCATACTTTGCCTGACAGAGGCATCGAACACCGACCCGTACCCGTTCATCCCAGGAGAGCAGACAGGATGTCCAACCAGACTTGTTCAATCGGGGGCTG